>NZ_JAYSBG010000224.1:0-5850 GCF_041915505.1 Rhodoblastus sp.
TCCAGCAATCCCTTTCCATTGCCGCGCGAGGAGCTGATGCGGGCCTACCGCACCATGCGCACCATTCGCGATTTCGAAGAGCGGCTTCATGTTGAATTCGCCAAGGGCGACATTCCCGGCTTCGTCCATCTCTATGCCGGCGAGGAAGCCACCGCGACCGGCATCATGACGCATCTGACCGATATCGACCGCATCGCCTCGACCCATCGCGGCCACGGCCATTGCATCGCCAAGGGCGTCGACGTCCATGAGATGATGGCGGAGATCTACGGCAAGGCGACCGGCTCCTGCCGCGGCAAGGGCGGCTCGATGCATATCGCCGATCTGTCCAAGGGCATGATGGGCGCGAACGGCATTCTCGGCGCCGGCGCGCCGCTGATCTGCGGCGCCGCGCTGGCCTCGAAATTCCGCGGCGACCGGGGCGTCGGCATCACCTTTTTCGGCGATGGTGCGGCCAATCAGGGCACCGTTCTGGAGAGCATGAATCTCGCGGCGGTGTGGAACCTGCCGGTGATCTTCGTGGTCGAGAACAATGGCTATGCCGAGGCGACCTCGGTCGATTACGCGACGGCCGTCGATTCCTATGTCGATCGCGCCTCGGGTTTCGGCATGCCCGGCGTGACCGTCGATGGAATGGACTTTTTCGCCGTCTATGAAGCGGCGGGCGAGATCATCAAACGCGCGCGCGACGGCGGCGGCCCGGCGTTACTCGAATGCAATGTCGCGCGGTTCTATGGCCATTTCGAAGGCGACGCCCAGACCTACAAGGCCAAGGGCGAGAACGACTACAACCGCGAGAATCGCGACTGCCTGAAGATCTTCCGCGGGCGTCTCATCGAAGCCGGAATCGCAACCGACCGCGACTTCGCCTTGATCGATCTCGAAGTAGCGGCGCTGATCGACGCCGCCGTTTCCTCCGCCAAGGACGCGCCGCTGCCCCATGCGCGCGAACTGCTCACCGACGTTTACGTCGCCTACTGACGCCCCGGACCGGGAGAACAAGACATGACCCGCAAAATCAGCTTCAAGACCGCGATCAACGAGGCGCTCGACCTCGAAATGGCCCGCGACCCCAGCGTCATCCTGCTCGGCGAGGATATTGTCGGGGGCTCCGGCGCGCCGGGCGAGGACGACGCCTGGGGCGGCGTGCTCGGCGTGACCAAGGGCCTGTTCGCCAAACATGGCGGCCGCCTGCTCGACACGCCCTTGTCGGAATCCGCCTATGTCGGCGCGGCCATCGGCGCCGCCGCCTGCGGCATGCGCCCGGTGGCGGAACTGATGTTCATCGACTTCATGGGCGTCTGTTTCGACCAGATCTTCAACCAGGCGGCCAAGTTCAAATATATGTTCGGCGGCAAGGCGCGCACGCCGGTGGTCATTCGCGCCATGGTCGGCGCCGGCTTCCGCGCCGCCGCGCAGCATTCGCAAATGCTCACGCCCATCTTCACCCATATTCCGGGCCTCAAGGTGATCTGCCCGTCCAACGCCTATGACGCCAAGGGCCTGCTGATCCAGGCGATCCGCGACGACGATCCGGTGATCTTCTGCGAGCACAAGAATCTCTACGGCATGGAATGCGAGGTTCCTGCGGAATCCTACGCCATTCCGTTCGGCGAGGCGGCGGTTGTCCGCGAGGGCAAGGACGTCACCATCGTCGGCTATGGCCTCACCGTGCATCGCGCGCTCGACGCCGCCGAAAGCCTCGCCCGCAAGGACCGCATCGAGGCCGAAGTGATCGACCTGCGCACGCTGTCGCCGATCGACTGGGACACGGTGCTCGAAAGCGTCGTGAACACGGGGCGGCTGGTCGTGGTCGATGAAGCCAATCCGCGCTGCTCGCTGGCGTCCGACATCGCGGCCTATGTCGCCCAGCACGCCTTCGGCGCGCTCAAGGCGGCGCCGCAGATGGTGACCGCGCCGCACACGCCGGCGCCGTTCTCGCCGTCGCTGGAAGACCTCTACATCCCGAGCGCCGACGCCATCGTCGCCGCCGTCGGCAAGACCATCGCCCGCGCCAAAGCGGCCTGAAGGAGCAAAGAATGAGCGTTATCGAAGCGATCGTCATGCCCAAATGGGGCCTGTCGATGTCCGAAGGAAAGCTGACCGGCTGGCTCAAGCCGGTCGGCGCGAAGGTCGCGGTGGGCGATGAATTGTTCGAAGTCGAAACCGACAAGATCGTCAATGTCGCCGAATCCGGTTCGGCCGGCGTGCTGCGGCGGATCGTCGGCGAAAGCGGCGAGATCTATCCGGTCAAGGCGCTGATCGGCGTGATCGCCGGCGACGAGGTGCCGGACGCCGATATCGACGCCTTTGTCGCCGGCTATGCGGCGCCGGCCAGCGAGGACGGCGACGCCGAGGAAGCCGGGCCACGCTATGAGTTCGTCGATACGCCCGCCGGCCGCCTACGCTATGCGAAACGCGGAAGCGGCGAGAAGACCGTGGTCCTCGTCCACGGCTTCGGCGGCGACCTCGACAATTGGCTGTTCAATATCGATGCTCTGGCCGGCGCGGCCACGGTCTATGCGCTCGACCTGCCCGGCCACGGCCAGTCGGACAAGCGCATCGGCGAATCCAGCCTCGCCTGGCTCGCCGCCGCCGTGTTCGCCTTCATGGATGCCGTCGGCGTCGAGGCGGCCCATCTCGTCGGCCATTCCATGGGCGGCGCCATCGCCATGCGCGCGGCGATCGACCAGCCTGCGCGCGTGAAATCGCTGGCGCTGATCGGTTCGGCCGGCCTCGGCGCCGAAATCAACAGCGCCTATCTGGACGGTTTCGCCGCGGCGGGATCGCGGCGCGAGCTGAAGCCGCTGCTCGAGCAATTGTTCGACGACCCCTCTCTGGTCAATCGCCAACTCGTCGACGACGTGCTCAAATACAAGCGGATCGACGGCGTCGAAAGCGCCCTGCGCGGCCTCGCCGTCTCCCTGTTCCCCGATGGGCGCCAGACGTCGGCGCTCGCCGACGCCTTGAAGGCGACGGGCGCGCCGGCTCTGGTGATCTGGGGCGAGACCGACCGCATCATTCCGGCCGCCCACGCCTCGGCGCTGGGCGCCGGCGCCAAGGCGGAAGTGCTGGCCCGCGCCGGCCATATGGTGCAGATGGAGAAAGCCGCCCGCGTCAATGAGCTGCTTTTGGCGCATATCGAAGCGTAAACGGCCCGGGTTCATCCGGGAAATGAGGATTGGGCCGTCGCTCACCGCGACGGCCCTTTTTTGCGACGCGGGCCCGCGCCAGGGCGCGGACGGGTGGACGGTCGAGCAATTCCTGTTACAGGGCGCGATTTTGCGCGATAGTCGGCGGGCAGCAATCGGGGGCAGCCCGCAATGCAGATTCCGTCCGTCGATCCCTGGATCGCCCTTGGCGTCATCGCGTCAACCGCGGCCACAGACGCCGTCTATGTCCTGTTCAACGCCTCGGTCTCCGACCGCAGGCGATTCGCCGCCGCCACCTGGAGCAGCGTCTGGTATCTGCTCTCCGCCTTCGCGGTCATCAGCTACACGTCGAACTGGGTCTATGTTTTCTTCGCGGCCACGGGATCCTGGCTCGGCGGGTTCTTCTCGATCACCGCGCTGAACTGGCTGAGCCCGCGCAAGCCCGGCGCCGGCGCCGCCGAACCGCGTCGACACTGAGCCTCGCCCGGCGACCGGGCGGGGCGCGTGACTCTCGCGGCGAGGACGTCGCCGCACGACATCGGGTCTTGAGGGACCGAGCGTCGGATCAGAACTTTACCGTCATCGCTCCATAGACATTGCGGCCGGGCGAGGCGACGGGCGTATGCAGATTGGAATTCGCGCCAGCCGACCAATCCGCGATGTCGATGCCGCCGAGCGGATTGTAATAGAGGACATTGGCCAGGTTCTCGACGCCGAGATCGAAGCGCAGGTTCCGATATTCGTAGGAGGCGCGCAGGTTGACGACGCCATAGGCCGGGGTCGTCGGCTCCAGCCGGACGGTTTCCACCTCGGTTTTAGCCGCCGCCGCCTGGACCTCGATGGCGCTGGTCAGGCGCCCGCCCCACAAGGCGATCGTATTCTGGAGCGACACTTTCCCGTTCAAGGGCATCATGTGATAGAGGCTCTCGCCATTATCGACCCGCCAGCCGCGCACATAGCCGATCACGCCATTGACCGAGAAGTCGCCATAATCGGCGGTTTGCGCGATCAGCGCCTTGCCGGCGATGTCGAAACCGTAAAGTTGGGCGTCGTGATTCGCGAATTGCAGCAGGTTGACCTCGCTCATCTGTCCGAAATTGTTCATGACCGGGATCTGCCCGAGGTAATCCACGTCGATGAAGTTCTGCACGTAGGAATAATAGGGCCCGACCTTGACCTGCCAGAGCTTCTGGGTCGGATCGCTCCATTGTCCCGTCAGCGCGACGGTGTGGGCGACTTCCGGGAGCAGGTTGAGATTGCCGACATAGCCGTTGCCGTCGCCGTACCAGCCGATCATCATCGCGGCCATCGGATTGGTCGACCAGGAATAAAGCTGGTCGATGTTCGGCGCATGGGTCTTGCGCGTATAGCCGAACTCATATTGGCTGACGTCGTCCGGGTTATAGCGCAGGACCGCCGTGACGTCGAAATCGGCGAAGGTCTTGGCGCGGTTCTGCGCATTGAAGGCGGCGGCGTCCATGCCGTACATCATCTCGTTATAGCCCTGGACGGGGCCGGCGTTCATCCACACCATGTCGTTGCGCAGGCCGAGCAGCGAAGACCAGCCCTGGCCCCAGCGCTTCTCCCATTCGACATAGGTTCCAAGCACATTGCGCTGGCCATCGTTGATGTCGACGAAGGTTGAGCAGCACATCATGCCCATACCCATGCCCATCGGCGCGACAGGCGGCCACCATTGGTTCTGCGTCTGGAAGTGCAGCTCGTTGCCGACGTGCAGCAGGCCATTGTCGCCCAGGTTCACAACGGCCTTGAGGTTGTAGCCGTAATCCTGGCCGTTGACATACATCGGCATGCCGGTCGTCGTCGTGGCGTCGACTCCGCCGTTTTTGTCGGCCAGGAAATTCATGTAGTGCTGAGTCAGATGATAATAGGCGTTGGCCTCGAACTGGCCCCAGCCGAACGCGCCCTTGTAGGACACGTCGAAGGTATTGGCGTTGTTCGCCGTCATGTCCATCCATTGGTTCGGGTAACCCTGGTATGGAATCCACTGATAGGCGTAGTGGAAGGCGAGCGTCTGGCCCTCATTCGAATAGGTCAGGGTCGCGGCCTGGTTCGTCGCCTCGTAATTGGTCGAGCGCACGATATGATCGCCGCCACCGGCGTAATAGTCGCCGGATCTGCTCCAGGCGCCGTCATATTGAAGGCTGAAATGGTCTGTCGCGACATTGACATGGCCCGAGACGCCGAACCCGCCGCCATTGGAGCGGAAATAGGTCGAGACCGAGCCGGACGCCAGCACGCCGGGGCTGATCAGGCCGCCGGGCGCGGCGCCGCTGGCCAATTCGGGCGTGACGAAAACCGGCGGGCGCGGCGTGACCAGGATCGAGCCGCCGATGGAATCGCCGCCCTTGCTGACCGGAACATTGACCGTCAGCACCTCGACCTGGCCGATGGCGGCGGGATCGATATAGGACAAAGGCGGATTCATGTGGTTGGCGCAGGCGGCGGTGATCGGCACGCCGCCAAGGACGACATTGTTCCGATCGTCTTCGAGGCCGTGGATCACGGGCAGGCTCGAAATCGGGCCGGCGCCGTAGAGACTCACGCCCGCGACACTCTCCAGAAGGCGAGCCGTGTCGTTGGAGCGCGGCAATTGGGTCGCAATATCCTGGCGCGTGACGATCGAAACATTGGGATCGCGCCTGACGACAATCGAGGCGTTGGCCGCTGGCGACGA
>NZ_JAYSBG010000225.1:0-5848 GCF_041915505.1 Rhodoblastus sp.
CCGATGTCGACATCGTCGTCGACATAGAATTTCGCCAGAATATCGTAGGGGCCGGCGACGGAAAAGATTTCGGACGCGATTTCGGCGGCGTCGAGCGCCTGCGCGACATGATAGGTCTGGCCGAGCGCGCATTTGATTTCGACAAAGAAGCAACGCATTTTCGCCTCCAGATACAGTGCTCGTCCGTCACGCCGCCGTCAGCAGCCGCGCCGCCAGCATCTGAAAAGCCCGGGCGCGATGCGACAGAGCCTCGGAGCCGTCGGCCGGAATGCCGTGCTTTTCCTCGGCGCTCATCTCGCCGAACGTGCGGGTATGGCCATCGGGCGTGAAACACGGGTCATAGCCGAACCCGCTCGTTCCACGCGGCGGAAAGGTCAGGTCGCCGAACACCTTGCCTTCGAAGACCTCCTGCGCGCCGTCCGGCCAGGCCAGAGCCAGCGCCGAGACGAAATGGGCGCGGCGCGAGGGCGAGCCGGATTGCGCGACCTCCTGCGCGATTCGCGCCATGGCGGCGGCGAAATCCTTGCTTTCGCCGGCCCAGCGCGCCGAATAAATGCCCGGCGCGCCGTCGAGCGCCTCGACGCAGAGGCCGGAATCGTCGGCCAGAGCCGGCAGGCCCGCTCCTTGCGCCGCCGCCCGCGCCTTGATCAAGGCGTTGGAGACGAAATCGTCGCCGGTCTCCTCCGGCTCGGGCAGGTCAAGCTCGCCCGCCGAAACCGCCTCGATCCCGTAAGGCGCGAGCAATTCCCGCATTTCGCGCAATTTGCCCGCATTATGGGTGGCGATGACGATCTTGCCCTGCAGCCTGCGAATCATGCCTCGATCGCCTGTTTCTGCAGACCCACCAGCAGGTCCACGCCGCCGCGCGCGAGGCCGAGCAGGGCCGTCAGCTCCTGTTCCGAAAAGACGGCTCCCTCGGCGGTAGCCTGAACCTCGACCAGGCCGCCCGATCCGGTCATGACGAAATTGCCGTCGGTATGGGCGGTGGAATCCTCGGCATAATCGAGATCGAGCACCGGGACGCCCTGATAAATGCCGCAGGACACCGCCGCGACGTGATCCTTGAGCGGCATGTCCTTGATCATCGAGCGGCCGCGCATCCAGGCCAGGCAATCGTGCAGCGCCACCCAGGCGCCGGTGATCGAGGCCGTGCGCGTGCCGCCATCGGCCTGCAACACGTCGCAATCCACCGTGATCTGGCGCTCGCCGAGCGCCTGAAGATTGGTCACGGCGCGCAGCGAACGACCGATCAGGCGCTGGATTTCCTGCGTGCGGCCGGAGGGTTTGGAGGTTTCACGCCTTGTGCGGGTATGGGTCGCGCGCGGCAACATGGCATATTCCGCCGTGATCCAGCCCTTGCCCTGGCCGCGCAGCCACATCGGCGGCTTGTCCTCCAGCGAGGCGGTGCAGAGCACGTGGGTCTCGCCGAATTTCACCAGGCAGGAGCCTTCGGCATAGCGCGCGACATTGCGTTGAAGCGAAACGGGACGCATCGCGTCCGGCGCGCGATTGGATGGGCGCATGATGTCTCCTTGAAAGATGCGCCGTTTTATCGGCTTGGCGCCGGCGCGCAAGAGGCGATCGACGCGACCTGCTCCGCCGGCCGCGTGGCCTCGATGAGAGTCAGCACGGCCCACCAACCCAGAATCCCGTTGCGCGCCAGCACCAACAGGCCAAGACGCGGGTCGAGATCGCCCGAAAAAACGGTGAAGGCGAAGGGAAATTCGAGCTGGGTCAGCAGGCAGGCGGCCAGCAGCAACAGGCGATTCTGTCGCGACCCGCTGATGGCCGCGAGCGTCCCCACCGGCAGCAGCCAGACCATATATTGCGGGCTGAACACCTTGCCGAGCACGACGAAGACAACCAGAACGGCGGCGGTCGCCGCGAACAGGATCCGCAGCCGCGCCTCGTCGTCGCCCGCGCGGCGCAAGCCCGTCCAGCACCAGGCGTAGACGCCGATCAAACCGAGGATCGGCGCCACGCCGGAGATTTGTCGCAGGGCTGGCTCCCAGGGCGAGACGATATTTTGCGAACCGAAGCTGTACACGCCGGTCGCAATATCGGGGTCGAACAGGCGCGCCAGCATCAGGACCGCGCCATAAGTGCTTTCGATCTCCAGCGGCCGGCCGCCGTGATAGGCCAGAACATCCCCGGCATGCGAGCCCGCCAGCAGGAGATAGAGGCCCAAGGCGGCAGCCAGCAGGACCGCCGAGCCGACCGCCGCGCGCGCCAGCGCCGCCCAGGCCTTCTGCGCCGCGAACCAGGCGAGACCGATCGGCGCGAGCAGGACCGGAACGCCCTTGACGACGATTCCTACCGCAAGCGCGAGGCCCGATGCGACCGGCTTTCGCGCGGCGAGCGCATGAATCGCGGCGGCAAGCGCCAGCGCCAGCACGGCGTCGTAGCGGCGCAGGCTGACGATGCCGACGCCCGCGATGAAGAGAATGCTGAAAATCAGGGCGTCGCGGCCGCGTTCCGGCGCGAGCCGCTCCGCCGTCCGCACCGTCAGCCAGACCGTGAGCGTGAGCAGCAGGCCCATCTCCAGGCTGAACAGCAGATGATAGACGTCCTTGTCGGCGGTCAGCAGGGCCGGCAGCAGCGCGGCGATCAGCATGCCGGGCGGATATTCAACGGAAAAGTCGCGCCAGGGCAGCAACGGGCGATCCGGCGTCACGATAGCGCTGGGGAGACCGGCGGCGTCGGCCTCCTCGGCGTGGGTCCATTGCTCCATCGGCCGCACGTAATAAGCGGCATAGGGACGGCCCAGTATCGCATTGGCATAGCTCAGATAGCGCCCGGTATCGGTGTCGTTGCGCAGGATGACGCCGAGGATCTGCGCCGGCGTCATGGTCTCGACGATCTCCTGATCGGTCATCGCCGCCTGCCCCGCCGGCTGATAGCTGCGCAGCCCGGGGCCGTAAATATTGAGCAGGCCGAAAACCAGGACGAACCAGATCGCCCAGAGCGCGCCGCGAGACCGAGGCTTCAAGGAAAATCTCCAGGAAAATGCATCGCCGCAGCGTGGCCCGCGCGGGTTAAACTTGCGTCAACGCGCGCGCCGGCGAGATAGGGGGATTTTTGCGGCGGGCGCGGCGCGAACTCTTCCTTTCGGTTAACGACCCTGCTATCTGCGGCCCATGAGCGCGCATTCGATCGACAATATCCGCAATTTCTCCATCGTCGCCCATATCGACCATGGCAAGTCCACCCTCGCCGACCGCCTGATCCAACAGACGGGCGCGCTGGCCGAGCGCGAAATGGTCGAGCAGGTGCTGGATTCGATGGATATCGAGCGCGAGCGCGGCATTACCATCAAGGCCCAGACCGTCCGCCTCGAATATAAGGCCAAGGACGGCAAGACCTATATTCTCAACCTGATGGACACGCCCGGGCACGTCGATTTCGCCTATGAGGTGTCGCGTTCGCTGGCCGCCTGCGAGGGCTCGCTGCTGGTGGTCGACGCCTCGCAGGGCGTCGAAGCCCAGACTTTGGCCAATGTCTATCACGCGCTCGACGCCGGCCATGAAATCGTGCCGGTGCTCAACAAGATCGACCTGCCCGCCGCCGAGCCCGACCGCATCAAGGCCCAGATCGAGGAAGTGATCGGCCTCGACGCCTCCGAGGCGGTGCCGATTTCCGCCAAGACCGGCCTGAATATCGACCTGGTGCTGGAAGCGATTGTCGAAAAGCTGCCGCCGCCCAAGGGCGACGAAAAGGCGCCGCTCAAGGCCTTGTTGGTCGATAGCTGGTACGACCCCTATCTCGGCGTCGTGGTGCTGGTGCGCATTTTCGACGGCGAGCTTCGCAAGGGCCAGAAGATCCAGATGCTGGGCGCCGACGCTCATTACGATGTCGACCGCATCGGCGTGTTTCGCCCCAAAATGCAGGATGTCGACAAGCTCGGCCCCGGCGAGGTCGGCTTCATCACCGCCCAGATCAAGCAGGTCGCCGACACCCGCGTCGGCGACACCATCACCGACGAAAGAAAGCCCTGCGCCGAGGCGTTGCCGGGCTTCCAGCCGGCCCAGCCCGTCGTGTTCTGCGGGTTGTTCCCGGTCGACGCCGCCGATTTCGAGGATTTGCGCGCGGCCATGGGCAAATTGCGGCTCAACGACGCCAGCTTCTCCTTCGAGATGGAAAGCTCCGCCGCGCTCGGCTTCGGCTTCCGCTGTGGCTTTCTCGGCCTGCTGCATCTCGAAATCATTCAGGAGCGGCTGGAGCGCGAGTTCAACCTCGACCTGATCGCGACCGCGCCCTCGGTCATCTACAAGATCGTGATGAATTCCGGCGAGACCATCGAGCTGCATAATCCGGCCGACATGCCGGATGTGGTCAAGATTGCGGAAATCGAGGAGCCGTGGATCAAGGCCACCATCCTGACGCCGGACGATTATCTCGGCGCGGTGCTCAAGCTCTGCCAGGACCGGCGCGGGGTGCAGGTCGATCTGAACTATGTCGGCAAGCGCGCCATGGTGGTCTATGAACTGCCGCTCAACGAAGTGGTGTTCGATTTCTACGACCGGCTGAAGTCGATCTCCAAGGGCTACGCTTCGTTCGACTATACGATCATCGATTACCGCGCCGGCGATCTGGTCAAAATGTCGATCCTGGTCAATGCCGAGCCGGTCGACGCGCTCTCGATGTTGGTCCACCGCACCCGCGCCGAATCGCGCGGCCGCGCCATGTGCGAAAAGCTGCGCGAGCTGATCCCGCAGCACATGTTCCAGATTCCGATTCAGGCCGCCATCGGCGCCAAGATCATCGCGCGCGAGACCATCCGCGCCTTGCGCAAGGACGTCACGGCCAAATGCTATGGCGGCGACGTGACCCGCAAGCGCAAGCTGCTGGAAAAGCAGAAGGAAGGCAAGAAACGCATGCGGCAGTTCGGCAAGGTCGAAATCCCGCAGGAGGCCTTCATCGCCGCGCTCAAAATGGATAGCTGAGACGCGGCGGCCTGCCCTGTTGCGGACAGACCGAAGAACAACGCCATTTTCGTAAATAAAATGGTCGGAGTGAGAGGATTCGAACCTCCGACCCCCTCGTCCCGAACGAGGTGCGCTACCAGGCTGCGCTACACTCCGACACAAGCGGCGAAAGGCTCCGCCGCGACCAAGACGATGTCGCCTTGGAGGCCGCCTTATAGCGGCGTCGGCGGATCGCTTCAAGGGGGGCGGCGCGGCTTTATGCAAATTCGTCGAAAACGCCGGGGTTCGTCGAAAAAGCCAAGGTTCATCGAAAACACCCAGCCGCCGGCAAGGCCCGGAGCGCGCCAAACAATTTGAGGCGCCACAGCGCCGCCATTATAGTCCGGTGCAATTGAATCGAATCACCCGGCTCGGCGCCCGCCCCGCGCCCGCCCAAAGGCCGCCTGAATGACAGGTTTCCCATTCCGCCGATTCGCCCGCGTCCTCGCCCCTCTCGCGGTCGCCGCCTCTTCCTGCGCCGCGGCGAGCGCCGAGACCATGCACGCCAATTACCGCGTCTCGCTGATCGGCCTGCCGATCGGCGCGGCCGTCGCCGACGGCTCGGTGGCCGAAAACCATTACAAGGTCGACCTCCACGTCAAGCTGACCGGGCTGGCGGCGATCATTTCCAATCTGCGCATGGCGCTGGAATCCTCCGGCTCCGTCCAGGGCGGCGTGCTGTCCCCGACCGGCTACGCCACCATCGCCTCCAATTCCAAGGAGACGCGCACCCTGCGCATGGCGATGAGCGACCATGCCGTGCGCCAGGTCGAGGTCTCGCCCTATTGGGACGACAGCGCCAATCCCGAGCGCGTGCCGCTCACCGAAGCGCACAAGCGCGACATCATCGACCCGCTGTCGGCCTTCATCATGCCGGTGCCGGA
>NZ_JAYSBG010000226.1:0-5847 GCF_041915505.1 Rhodoblastus sp.
GTCGAGATGAAGGCGTGATCCGCCAGCTCATCGGGATTGCGCGGCAAGCCGGCGCGCGCCAGATAATCCGGCGCGGCGACCAGCACGCGCCGCACGGCGCCGACGCGCGAGGCGATCAGCGAGGAATCCGGCAGGCGACCGATGCGCAGGCCGAGGTCCACGCCTTCGTCGACCAAAGGCACGACCCGGTCGAACAACAGCAGATTGACGTCGATTCCGGGAAAATCGCGCAGGAAATCGCGCACGATGGGCATGATATGCAGCCGCCCGAACATGACCGGCGCCGTGAGCGTGAGCACGCCGCGCGGGGCGTCGCCGCCCTGCACCGCATCGGCGATGTCGTCATAATCGGCCAGCAACCGCCGGCCGCGCTCCAGCAGCTTTTCGCCGGCCTCGGTCAGCGACAGGGCCCGCGTGGTGCGGTTGAACAGGCGCTGGCCGAGTTGTTCCTCCAGCGCCATGATCGCGCGGCTGACGGCGGCCGGCGAACGGCCCAGCTTGCGCGCCGCCGCGACAAAGCCGCCGCATTCGGCCACGGCGGCGAAAAGGGCGATGGCGTCCAGCCGATCCATGGGATTGTTTCGCTATGTGCAAAAGTATGCTGCGACTTTTGCTCATTAACACGATTTTTAAAAGGACTAGTTTGGACGGGCGGGCCAAAACTCTCACAAGCGGCCCCAAGAACCGGGAGGATTCCATGAGCCAGCACAAGCCGATCCTGCTGCACGGCTTCGACAAATCGGGCCATTCGCACCGCGCCGAACTGATGCTGCGCCTGCTCGGCCTGCCGTTCGATTTCCACCAGGTCGATCTTATCGGCGGCGAACAGCGCGGCGAGGCCTTCCTGAAGCTCAATCCGTTCGGGACCGTGCCGGTGATCGAAGACAATGGCGTGGTCATCGCCGATTCCTGCGCCATTCTGGTCTATCTCGCGACCAAATATGATCCCGACGCCCGCTGGCTGCCGCGCGACGCCGAGGGCGCCGCCCAAGTCCAGCGCTGGCTCTCCGTGGCGCAGGGTCCGGTCTTCAACGGGCCGTGCTGCGCGCGGCTGGTCACCGTTTTCGGCATGGATTTCGATCATGCCCGCGCCAAGGCCGTGGCCGAACGTCTGTTGACCGTACTGGACGGCGTGCTGGCGGGCCGGACCTTCCTGGTGGGCGAGCGCCCGACCATCGCCGATGTCGCGCTTTATTCCTATATCGCCCATGCGCCGGAAGGCGGCGTCGATCTGGCGCCGCACGCCCCGGTCGTCGCGTGGCTGCGCCGCATCGAGGCCCTGCCCGGCTTCGCGCCCATGCCGGCGACCAAAGCCGGCCTGCGGGCGGCCTGACGGGAACGCGACCATGAGCGCGCCCCTGCTCGACCGCCGGCCCTGGCATGAAGGCGAAATCCAGGCGCGTCATCTGGCTGGCGCGCCCGCGATCGCGTCGGTCATCCGGACCTTCATCACCGACCAGCAGAGGGATTTTTTCGCCCGTCTGCCGATGGTTTTCGTCGCGGGCCTCGACGCCACGGGCGCGCCCGCGGCTTCGATCCTGCGCGGCGCGCCGGGTTTCGCAACCAGCCCCGAACCGCGCCGCATGGAGATCGCGGCGCGCTTTCCCGACGGCGAGCGCATGACGCGCGAAGCGGGCGCGCCGGTCGGTCTGATCGGCATGGATTTTTCCGCGCGGCGGCGCAATCGCGTCAACGGGCGGATCATCTCTGCCAATGACAGCGCGCTGGCGCTGGCGGTGGACGAAGCTTTCGGCAATTGCCCGAAATATATCGCGCCGCACGCGCTTTTCGCGGCTTCGGACAATCCGGGGGGCTGGATCGACCTTCCCGCGCTCGACAGCGATGCGCGCGCGCTGATCGAACGGGCCGAGACCTTTTTCATCGCCACGCGCGGGCCCGATGGCCTCGACATGTCCCATCGCGGCGGCCCGCCGGGTTTCGTGGCGATCGACCCCAGCGGCGCACTGCTCATTCCGGATTTTCCGGGCAATAATTATTTCAACACCTTCGGCAATCTGCTGCGCGACCCGCGCGCGGCCTTGCTGTTCATCGACTTTCCCGCCGGCCGCGCGCTGCATCTCGCGGGCCGCGCCCGCGTGGCTCTATCGGAACAGCAGAGGTTCTGGGTCTTCGTCCCCGAAACCGCGCGGCGCCTCATCGCGACGCCGTTCGGAACCTAAGCGCGACGCACCAGATCGGCGGCCTTCTCGCCGATCATGATGGTCGGGGCGTTGGTGTTGCCCGCCACGATTTCCGGCATGATCGAGGCATCGGCCACGCGCAGCCCGTCGAGGCCATGGACGCGCAATTGGGAATCCACCACGGCGCGCGCGGGATCGGGCCCCATCGCGCAGCTTCCGACCGGATGATAGACCGTATCGGCGCGGCGGCGCAGAAAGGCGCGGATCTCGCCGTCGCTGTGGACGTCCGCCGTGTGCAATTCACGGCGCCAATGCGCGCGCAGGGCCGGCGCCTCCATGATGCCGCGCGTCAGCCTGACGCCGGCGGCGAGGGTTTCGAGATCGGCCTCATCCCCGAGGAAATTCGGATCGATCAAGGGCGCGGCGCGCGGATCGGCGCTGGCCAGCCGCAGGGCGCCGCGGCTCTTGGGCCGTAGCACGCAGACGTGGCAAGTAAAGCCGTGGCCAAGATGCTGGCGGCGCGCATGGTCGTCGACCAGAGCGACGACGAAATGCAATTGCACGTCGGGCGTCTCGAGATCGGGCGCGGTCTTCAGAAAACCGCCGGCCTCGGCGAAATTGGTCGCGACCATGCCGCGCCGCTCGCGGCGATAACGCAGGATTTCGCGCGCCAGCCGCGCCGCGCCGCCGAAGGAAAAGCCAAGCAGATCGCGCGAGCCGGAACGATAGCCGAGCACGACATCGGGATGATCGTGCAGATTTTCGCCGACACCCGGCAGATGGTGGCGGGGCGCGACACCTATAGCCTTGAGCCGCGCCGCGTCGCCGACGCCGGAAAGCAGCAGGAGCTGCGGCGATCCGAAGGCGCCCAACGCCAGCACCACCTCGCGTCGCACCCTGACGATGCGCGTTTCGCCGCCCGGCAAGGCCAATTCGGCGCCCACCGCCCGCCGGCCGTCGAACACCAGCCGCAAGGCGCGCGTCCCGGTGAGCACCTGCAGATTTTTCCGCGTCGCGACATGCGGATGGATATAGGCGCGGGCGGCGCTGCACCGCTCCCCGTCGATCTGCGTCACCTGATAGACGCCACAGCCCTCCTGCGCGGCGCCGTTGAAATCCTCGACGATCGGATGGCCGCATTGGCGCGCCGCATCGAGAAAACGCGCCTGAAACGGATTGTCCGTGCGCGAGGCGGCGACATTCAGCGGTCCGCCCCGGCCGTGAAATTCATCGTCGAAAACCTCATTATTCTCGGCCTTGCGGAAGTAAGGGAGCACGTCGGCATAGGACCAGCCCGGATTGCCGAGCGCGGCCCAGCGGTCGTAATCTTTGGCGTGGCCGCGCGTGTAAACCATGGCGTTGATGGCGGAGGAGCCGCCGAGCGTGCGGCCGCGCGGCTGATAGCCCCGCCGCCCGCCGGGGCCGGGCTGCGGCACGGTCGAAAAGGCCCAATTATGAAAGGGAACCGGCGCCATCAGCGCGCCGGCAAGCGGCGTCCTGACAACCCAGCTTTCGCCGGAATCGCCCGCTTCGACCAGAACGACGCGGCAATTCGGGTCCTCGCTGAGCCGCCCCGCAACAGCGCAACCGCCGGACCCGCCGCCCAGCACGAGATAATCCGCATCCTCCAAGGCCCGCTCCTCCCCGCGTTGACTTCTTGCCCGCTTCGCTTTTTTGGATAGTTTATACTGGAACTATCGACGAAGCGAAAGCCGCGCTTTCCTGCGCAAGGCATGGCAGGCCGCCCGCTTTTTGCTCTGGCGCATTTCCGGCCGCGGTGTAGATTCGCTGGGCGAAAGGCGCGGCCATGGCCAAGGACGTCACGCGGCAGGAGAACGAAAATCTCGCCAAAGTCGCCGGCCAGATCGGCGCCTGCTCCTTGCTGCCGGTCGCCAAGGATGGCCACATCATCCTGCGCATCACCGCGAATTTCGCCGTCAAATCCTTCGTCACGAAAGATTTTTCCGTGTCGATCGGCCTGACCCAGGCGACGCTTCGCCTCACGCATCCGGGCTTTGACGCGAGCCAGGCCTATCAGGCCCATATTGATAGCGATTTCTGGGCGGAAAGCTGGGCCGAGAAAAAAGCCGTTCATGGCGAGTTGAGCGGCGAACTGGGCGTCAAGACGAAATTGGCGCCCTGGCTGACGCTGGGCTTCAAGGCCGGCGGCGGCAGGAAACAGTCCAACGAGGAATCCATCAAGGGAAAAAGGCAATATCAGATCGTCAAGCCCGTGCCGGGCGGCTGGGAGATCGGCAGCGAGCTTGGCGAGCCGCGCACGGCGTCCGGCGCGGTCAAGAGCGGCATGGAGAATTGCCTCCAGGGCGGCTATATGTCCGGCCGGAACAACGAATCCGGCGAGGGGCTGCGCGAGGATGGCGCAAAGGGCGAATTCGTCGCCTGCCGGCTCGACCCGCGCGAGGACGCCGACGATCCGACTATTTCCCTCGAACTTGTCGGATCGGCGGGGGCGCTCAAGATCGTCATCGACCGGAAGAATCTCGATTCCTCGGTCGGGCATTTCCTGAAATCCACGGAAGACGACGACAAGCTCGCCAAACTGAAACAGGCCTTCATCAAGATTTGCTATGACAAGGCCATCCGCGACAAAAGCCGCGGCGATAATCTCGCGGGCGAGTTCTTCCTCGGCCGCGTTATCCGCAGTGCGCCAAAACTTGCGCGCGCGACAGGCGCGGGCCGGGCCCGAACGCCGCGCGACGCCGGCGCGGCCGATCAGGCGAATCTGACAAGAAGGAGCTGACATGAGCAAGGATCGTCGGCCCCCTCGCCCGCCGCGCCGGGCGGAGCCCCCCGCCCAGGCGCCCATCGCCCGGATGCTGGAAACCATCCGGGACGTGCTCGACGCCGAGACCGGCGAGTTCCGGGCGCTGGCCAAGGCCGCGGCGCTCGATCCGAAAGTCGACTTCCGCAATGTCGAACTGAATGACGTGCCGCTCGCCGACCAGGATCTGAGCGGATTTGACTTCACCGGCGCCGATCTGCGCGACACGGGCGTCGAGCGCGCCAAATATAACGCCTCGACCATTTTCGCCTCGGCGCGCTTCAGCGGACGCTCGCTCGACCCGCGGGTTCAGGCGTTCAACCAGAAGCTCAGGTCGCTGCCTTTCGACGGCGTCGAGGCCGCCTTGAACGACAAATTGGACAAGGAACGCTTCGCCGATGTCGACGTCGCCAGCTTTACGGCGGCGATCCGGAAGGCGCCCGACGAAAAGCGGGCGCGGCATTGGTTTGGACAGATGGCGTCGATCGGCGTCCGGCCGGACGTCATCGCTTATTCGGCGCTGATCGCGAAAGCGGCGTCTGAGCAACGCGCCGCCGAATGGTATGATGAGATGCGCCACGCCGGCGTGACGCCGAACGCCATCACCTTTTCAACCCTGATGGACAAGGCGGAATCCGAAGATCATGCGGAGCGCTGGTATCACGCGATGATCGAACAGGGAATCGCCCCCGACGACGTGACCTTCAACACGCTGATCGCAAAAGCCGGCTCTGAGGAAAAGGCGGAATATTGGCTCGGAAAGATGCGGGAGGCGGGTATTTCGCCCGACGTCTATTCCTATACGAGCCTGATGGAAATCGCGCCGAGTTACGACCGCGCCGCCTTCTGGTGGAACCAGATGGCGGCGGAGGGCATCACGCCGAATGAGGCGAGTTCGCGGGTCTTCGCCAAGAAGGGCGGCCG
>NZ_JAYSBG010000227.1:0-5839 GCF_041915505.1 Rhodoblastus sp.
CATCGTCGATCAAAATGGCTTCGTTATTGCCGTCATAGTCCCACGCATTGTTTGGGGTATATTGGAAATAGGATTTGAGCTTGCCGGTATCCGGATCGAGCGCCAGAGTTGAATCGGCGTAAAGATTATCGCCCTTTCGGACGCTCGGATCGAAATCCGGCGTCGGATTGCCCGTGCCCCAGAACAAAGTATCCGATTTCGGATCGTAAGTTCCTGTCAGCCATGCCGTCACGCCGCCTGTTTTCCAGGAATCATTGGCCCAGGTCTTTGCCGCGGGATCGTCAGGACTGGTTGGGCGAGTATAGGTTTGCCAGATGACTTTTCCATCATCCGCATTGAGCGCAATGATCCGACCCGCGTTCCCTCCGACGTCGCTGCCGGAATTCCCGACGATAACCTTGCCCTTCACGACCAAGGGCGCCGCGGTGAACATCTCCCCGGTCGCGTAATCTCCCAGCTTGACGTCGAAAGCGACCTTGCCCGTCGTGCTGTTCAACGCGACCACATGAGTGTCCAGCGTCGCGATGTAGACCTTGTCTTTATAGATCGCTACGCCGCGATTGACCGCTTCACAGCAAAGATGGGGGCCGATATCGCCCGGCAGCGAGCGCTCGTATTTCCATTTGACCCGACCTGTCAAACCGTCAACAGCGAACACTTTATCCTGGCTTGAGGTTACATAGAGCGTTCCATTGATAGCAATTGCTTGGCTGTCTTGCGCTTCAACGACGCCGAAGCTCAGATTCCATTTCGGGACGAGTCGCTTTACGCTTGTCTGGTTTATTTGCGTAAGCTGACTGAAGCGGGCGCCATCGTATCCTTTACCGTAATTGAGCCAGTTATTTGCGTCCTTGTCGGCATTTATCAGCATATCGTCCGACACATAATTCGGCTGCCACTTAAACCCAGCCTCCAGCGTATCGACGCCAAGCGGGGGCTCCGCATCCTCCGCCCGCGCGTTTGGAGCGACAAAGGCCCCGATCGTAATGACCGCAGCAAGAACGACACTTACGTTCAGTGACGGAGTCGTTGATTTACGATTTTGTAAAACAGTTTCAGACACCGCTTCCCTCCCCTTCATAGAGCATCGATGCTCGTATTTATCTTTATGGCTGTGCGTATATTGTTGCGTATTTACTTATTATTTTTGACGTGTATAATTTTATATTTCTAACATAAACCATTGCTATTTCATGGCGCGCCCTTGGCGCCGTACCTCCAGAATATAAACTGCATGGCCTGTTGTGATCTCGGTATTCACGAGAACACAGATACGCAGGCTAAAGCCGTCGTGGCGTCTTGAAGACACACGTCATCGTCCGCAAGTCGGTCTGATCTCTGCGGCTCCAAGGACACGTTAGAGTGCTAAGCTTTTGGCTTGTGGTCAGTTTAAGCCGAGTACTGCTGGCTGTACGCTCAACAGGATCGATCGGTTGAAAGCGCCAGACCGCTTTTCCGGAAAATCCTCTGATTTATGCCGATTAGGGTCCCCCCGTTCCCGTTTTTCGTTGCGGTCTATCTCGCAATCCGGGCGCCAAAGAGCACAAAGAAATTCATTCAGTTATATCAATAGGATATATCTGCGCCCCATTGTTATATGTGGCAGAGCGCGCCACACTGAGGCGGCTACGTTTGCAACATCTCCCCCATCCCGCCCTGTCTCTACTTTGGCGGATTGACGGACTATTCAGGTCGATTGAAATTACGGCGAGATGATATCGATCATAAAAACAGGTCTCGGCCGCAGTGGTTTCATCTCCGTGTCGCGCTCATTCCCGTTCCTGATTTCGCGCCCGCTTCCGGGGCGCCGCGCAAAGGGAGGGACATGGTGCAAGTCACGCAATTCATATGATGTCACAATGATTGCAACCGACTGAGAAGGTTATAGTCCCACGCCGTCATTGCGAGCCATAGGGCGTCGAAAGACGCCCTATGGCTCGCAATGACGTTGGCCCCGGCTTTCCAGAATCTGCGCCGTTTCCTCAATGCCGATCTAACGTAATTTCCGTCCCTTGCCGCCTCGCGCGCGACGTGCTCCAATCCGTCGAATTTCGCCGCCGCGCCGGAGTTCCGCCGCCGTGACGCCTCATGCCGAAATCGCTGTCGGACCCAAAACCTTGCCGGGCGACCTCGCTCTGCCGCCCTCGCCGCGCGGGCTGGTCATTTTCGCCCATGGTTCGGGGTCGAGCCGCCTCAGCCCGCGCAACCGGCAGGTCGCCGACGCCCTCAATGCGGCGGGCTATGCGACCTTGCTATTCGATCTCCTGACCGAGGACGAGGCGCGCGACCGGCGCAATGTGTTTGATATCGCGCTGCTCGGCGCGCGCGTGGCCGAGGCGATCGATTGGGCGCGCGGCGACGATCGCGTCTTCGCTTTGCCGATCGGCCTGTTCGGCGCCAGCACCGGCGCCGCCGCCGCGATCCACGCCGCCGCCGCGCGCAAAGGCGAGGTCTCGGCGCTGGTGTCGCGCGGCGGCCGGCCGGATCTCGCGCAGCCCTGGCTGCCTGCCCTGTCGGCGCCGGCCCTGTTCGTCGTCGGCGGCGAGGACCGCGAGGTGCTCGCGCTGAACCAGTTGGCGCAACAATCATGTCCGGGCGTCGCCGATCTGCGCGTCATCCCCAGCGCGACTCATCTGTTCGAGGAGCCGGGCGCGCTGGAAAGCGTGACGGCGGAGGCGGCCGACTGGTTCGACCGCCATTTGCATCAACGCGCGCCGCATTTCGACGACCGGGACTCGGCCGGCCGCATCCTGGCCGGAGCGCTCGCCCGCCGCGCGCTGGTCCATCCTTTGGTTTACGCCCTGCCGCGCGGCGGCGTCCCGGTCGCCGCGGCCATCGCCCGCACGCTGCAGGCGCCGCTCGACCTGATCCTGGTTCGCAAGATCGGCGCGCCCGGCAATCCCGAACTGGCGCTTGGCGCGGCCGTCGATGGCGAACAGCGTGACATCGTGGTCAATCGCACGATCGCCCGCGCGCTCGTCGTCGGCGAGGCGGAAATCACGCGCCGCGCGGAACGGGAATTCGTCGAGATCGAACGCCGCCGCGCCGCCTATCTCGGCGGGCGCCCCCCGCTTTCGGCGCGAGACCGGGACGCCATTCTGGTCGATGACGGGATCGCGACCGGCGCCAGCATGGAGGCCGCCATCCGCGCTTTGCGGCGGCGCGCGCCCCGGACGCTGATTCTGGCCGTTCCGGTCGCGGCGCCCGATTCCCTCGACCGTCTGCGCGATCTGGTCGACGCGGTCGTCTGCCTCGCCACGCCGGCCGATTTCTTCGGCGTCGGCCAGTTCTACCGCGAATTCCACCAGCTCTCCGACGCCGAAGTCATCCGGATCATGGCGGAATTTGAAGCGCGGCGCTGACGTCAGCGCTCCGCCTCCGCACGCTGCTCGCTCGGGCTCTCGGCCTGGCAGATCGGCAGTTCGAAATCGAAGATCGAGCCGCACGGCGCATTGGGGCGGTAGCCGATGACGCCGCCGTGGCTCTCGACGATGGATTTGCTGATCGACAGGCCGACGCCCATGCCGAGAATCTTGGTGGTGAAGAAGGGCGAGAATAATTCCTCGACGGCCTCCGGCGCCACCCCCGCGCCATTGTCGGCGACGCTGATCCGGATGCGGCCGCCCTCCACGAGGCTGGTTTCTATCGTGATCTCCGCCGGATTGGTGTCGATCAGCGCGTCGTCGGCATTACGCAACAGGCTGACGAGAACCTGTTCGATCTGGATCGGATCGGCGAATATCCTCGCGCCCTCGACCTCGGGCGGCGGCGGCGGGCGCAGGATCCGGGGCCGGCGACGCAGCGCGACCAGTTGCAGCGCGTCGTCGATCAGGCTCTCGATCTCGACGGCCTGCCGCTCGGGCGGACGCTTCTCGATGAAGCCGCGCAAACGCTTGAGGATTTCGGCCGCCCGCCGCGCCTGCGCCTCGATCTTGCCGATCAATTCGCCTTCGGGCGCCCGGCCGGTGGTCGCGACGGCGCGACGATAGGCCGCCGCGAAATTGAGGATGGCGGCCACCGGCTGCCCCACCTCATGGGCGAGGCCTGCCGCCATCTCGCCCATGTCGTTGACGCGGCTGACGCGGGCCAGTTCGTCGCGCAAAGCGGAAACGCGCCGGCGCTCGGCCTCGATCGGACGCAGATCGCGCATCACGCCAACGAAGACCGGGCCATTGGCGAGCAGCGCCTCGCTGACCGTCAGTTCGAGCGGAAAGACCGCCCCGTCCCGGCGCTGCCCCTCGACGGTGCGGCGCTGGCCGATGATCTTCCGCACGCCGGTCTCGAGATAGGCGGCGAGGAAGGAATCGTGGCGATGCCCATAGGGCGGCGGGATCAGCATCCTGACATTGCGTCCGACCATTTCGTCGGCGGCGCAGCCGAACATGTCATGGGCGGCAGGATTGGCCGACTGGATGACGCCATGCCGGTCGATGGTCACGATCGCGTCCATTGCCGTGTCGAAAATGGCGTTGAGCCGCCGCTCGCTCTCCTCCAGGGCGCGCTGGATGCGCCCGCGCTCGGAAATATTTTCGGCGAAAATGACAATGCCGCCGATCTGCCCCGAACGCTCCAGCCAGGGCCGAACCTCCCAGCGCAACATGAGCGAACTGCCGTCCCGCCGAACCAGCACGTCGCGCTCCGCGCGCACGACCTCGCCCGCCAGCGCCCGCTGGTGCACCTCCTTCCAGGCTTCGGTGGTTTCGGGAAAAACCTCATAGGCCGGCCTGCCGACGGCGTCCGGGGTCAGGCCGTAATCCGCGCGCCAGCGGGCGCTCAGCGCGATATAGCGCATGTTGCGGTCGAACATGGCCATGGCCGCCGGCGCCTGCTCGACGAATTGGCCGAATTGTTCGGCATTGGCCCGCATCAGCGCGTCGCGGGCGTGCGCGGTGCTCGCCAGAAAGGCCGGCAGCCGCGCCAGCGCGATATAGACGGCGGAATCGGCGAGGAAATCGAACAGGACGATGAAATTGACCTGCTGGCCGGCGCCGCCCCAGGACGGCGCGCCGAGATAGCCATGGGCGAACAGGACGATCAGCAGGACCGACGCCAGTCCGCCGGCGACGCCGCAGAGCAGCGCCGAAATGGCGACCGCGGGATAAAGCAGGTAATGACCGGAAAAGGCGTCCAGATAGGCGGCGAACGCGGCGCGCAGGCCGACGCAGGCGGCGATCGCGAACAGGCTGACGCCAAGGCGCAGGCCAGAAGGAAGCGCCTCGATGGCGTCGATCCAACCCAAAGCGCGATGACCGATCCGGGCCGCCGCGTCCGCGGCCGAAAAACCTCTCCTGCCGCGCTCGTCCACCTCGCCGCGCTTATCCAAGCCACGCCTCCGCGCTGAAAGCCCCCGGGCGAAAATCTATCTCAAGGCGGCGCGGGTTCCAATCGGCGGGCGCGCGGGTTCCAATCGGCGGGCGCGCGCCTTCATGCAGCGGTTTGGGAAATTGCGTTAAATCAAAACATTTGAACGCATTCGCCTGCATGTTTATGCTTGATTCACAGCCGCAGTGCCTGGGCGCCGCGGACGACGCGCAAGGAAGGGCCGGGGCGGCGCGCCGGCAGGAGCTTGAACGATGACGGAAGGCCGGATCGTTCACATCATCGAAGACGACGCTGGCGTGCGCGAATCGCTCGCCCTGCTGCTGCAAAGCGCCGGCTGGACGACGCGGCTCTACGCCTCCGCGCGCGAATTCCTCGATTCCGAACCCTCCGGCGAGGGCTGCGTGGTGAGCGACGTGCGCATGCCGGGCATGGCCGGGCTCGATCTGCTGGAAGAAATGAAGAAGCGCCACATCAGGCTGCCGGCCATCCTGATGACCGCCTATGGCGACGTGCCCCA
>NZ_JAYSBG010000228.1:0-5785 GCF_041915505.1 Rhodoblastus sp.
CTTTCTGTAATTCGGTCGGCGGACGCCCGGATTTCTCGCGCGGGATCACGCGCCGCGCCAGCACGGCGGCGGCGACGACCAGGCCGATGAGCGCGATCACCGCCAGAGCGAACAGCAAAGCCGAGCCGCTCGCCAAGGCGCGGCCGGACTGATCGACGAAATCCATCAGCGCCCCGCGCGCGGCGGAAAGATTGTGCGGGACGTCGCGCGCCACATCCATCCACAGGCTCGGCGCTGCGATGCTCGACGCGGTCTGGAACACCGAGTTCGTGAAAAGGGTGCGTCGCTGATCCGCGATCGCCGCGGCGATCTGGTCGACGCGCAATTGCGAGACATTGGCGCGCTTGAGCAGGTCGTCCCGCGCCGAAAACAGCTTCTGCTGATCGGCGCGTTCCTGCGTCACGGCCGGATCCTCCGGCGCGGCCGGCGGATTGGCTTTTGGATCGGGCGGCTGGCCGAGCTGGTCGAGCCGCGCCTTTACCGCCGCAAGTTTGGGTTGAACGTCGCCAATCACGCCCTGGATCTGGGCCGAAATCGGGTCGAGCGAGGCGCGCAGCTTGACCAGCTCCGCGTCGGACATGGTGTCATTGGCGAGCTTGGCGTCGATCTGGTCGAGGCTCTGCTTGACGGCGTCAAGCGTGGCGGCGGGATCGCTGGCGGCGGAGGCGTCGGGCGCCGACGCCGGGGCGGTCGTGGCGGCCTGCGCGACCTGATCATATTTGGGGACAGGCGATTTCGCCACGGCCGAGCCGGCCGGCGCCAGCGGCGCGCCGAGCGCCCCAACGAACACGCCAAGCAACAGGATCAGCAAAAATCGCGCGATCAGGCCGCGCGAAGCGGGACGCGTCACTGCGAATCTCCCTCTCTTCGGCGCGCAGATTGCCGCAAAATCGGCCCAAATCAAGGCGCGGCCGGCTTTTTGACGGCCGGCGGATCGGCATAAGCGTGGCTTGTTCCGCGCCAATCTTCAACCCGCCAATGATCGCCCTCCCGCCGCCAATAGCTTGGCCCGGCCGGCGCCTTGCCGTGGCCGCCGGGAATATCGACCACATAGATCGGCTGGCACAGGCCCGAGAGCCGCCCGAGCAGCGCGCGGACCAAAGCCTGGCCCTGTTCGAGGCTCACCCGCAGATGCGAGGTGCCGGGCGCGAGATCAGGATGATGCAGGTAATAAGGCTTGATGCGGTTCTCGACAAAGGCCCGCATCAAAGCGGACAAGGTCTCGACCGTGTCATTCACGCCGCGCAGCAGGACCGTCTGGCTGACCATGACAATGCCGGAATCGATCAGGCGCGCGCAGGCGGCGCGTGCGGCCGGCGTCAGTTCGCGCGGATGATTGGCGTGCAGCGCGACATAGACCGTCTTGCCGCTGGCGCGCAGCGCCGCGATCAGTTCATCCGTGATCCGCTCCGGCGCCAGAGCCGGAACGCGGGAATGGAACCGCAGGATTTTCACATGGTCGAGCGCCGCCAGCCGCTCGGACAGCGCCGCCAGCCGACGCGGCGAAACCGCAAGCGGATCGCCGCCGGTGACGATCAGCTCCCAGATTTCGCGGTGCGCCGCCAGATAAGCGAAAGCCTTGTCGAGCGCGGCTGCGTCGAGCAGGCCCTCCGTCCCGGCGCCGACGCGCTCGCGGCGGAAGCAGAAGCGGCAATAGACCGGACAAACGCTGGTCAGCTTGAGCAAGGCGCGGTCGGGATAGCGGTGGATCAGCCCCCTGACAGCCTCATGGGCGTCGTCGCCGATCGGATCGGCGCGCTCCTGCGGCAGCAGGGTCAATTCGGCCGGATCGGGCAGGAATTGCCGGCCGATCGGATCGTCCGGGGTCTCGATCAGGGCCGCCACATCCGTAGGCACGGCGACGCTGTAGCGCGCCGCGACCTCGGCTAAAGCCGCCGCCTGTTCCGGGGCGGCGAGGCCCGCCGCGATCAGCTCCTCCGGCCGCGTCAGGGTTCCGGTCATGACGCCGCGACTCATGACGCGACAGCTTTCGGCGCGGCGACCGGGGCCCACAGGACGTCCTCGATATGATCCGCCCCCGTCGCCAGCATGACGAGGCGGTCGAGGCCGAGCGCAATGCCGCTCGCCTCGGGCATGAAAGCCAAAGCGGCCAGAAAATCCTCGTCGATCGGAAAGGCCGAGCCATAAATGCGCGCGCGTTCCGCCATATCGGCCTCGAAACGGCGGCGCTGCTCGGCCGGATCGGTCAATTCGCCAAAAGCGTTGGCAAGTTCCACGCCGCAGGCGTAAAGCTCGAAACGTTCGGCGAAACGTGGATCCTCCGGCTTGCGCCGCGCCAGAGCCGCCTCGCTGACGGGATAATCGATCAACACGGTCGCGCGGCCATGGCCGAGACAGGGCTCGATTTTCTCGCTGACGATCTTGCTGAACAGATCGGACCAATGATCGTCGGCGCTCACCCGCAGGCCCAGCCGCGCCGCCTCGCGCGCAAGAGCGTCGCGGTCGTCGAGCGCGGCGGCGAGATCGAGTCCGGCATGACGCGCGAAAGCCTCGGCCACGGGCAGGATTTCCGGTGCGGCGAAAGGATCGAGCCGCGACTCGCCGAAACGGAATTCGCTCACGCCCGCCGCCTCGGCCGCGAGGCGCAGCACGGCGGCGCAATCCTCGATCAAGGCGCGATAGGGCGCCGCGGCGCGATACCATTCCAGCATGGTGAATTCGGGATGGTGCAGCCTGGTCCTCTCGCCATTGCGGAAGACATGGGCGAAGGAGACGATGCGGCGCTCGCCGGCGGCGAGCAGTTTCTTGCAGTCGAATTCCGGCGAGGAATGCAGGTAATAAGGCGTCGGCGCGCCGCCCAACGGCTCGAAAGACGTGGCGAAGCCGGAAATATGGGTCTCGTTGCCCGGCGAAACCTGCAGCGCGGCGGGCTCGATCTCGACAAAGCCTTCGCTTTCGAAAAAGCCGCGCAGAGCCCGGACGATTCGCGCCCGCGCCAGCAGCCGGGGCCGCCGGGCTTCATGATGTTCGGGCGCCCAGAACGGGGCGTATCGCGCCATCGCAGCCCTGCCTCGCATCGATGTGACAAAAAACTGGCTTTGCGACGACGAATGGTTATAGCTGTCGCCGCAAGTTTCACACAGGTCCATAGACCCGACGGCCCGCCCCTTCAACCGGCGCGGCGGGCCTTGCTGCAAGGAAGTCGAAACGTGAGGATCATCGCCAGCAACGTCCGCAAGGGCAATATCATCGAGCACGAGGACGGCAATCTCTATGTCGTGCTCAGCGCCGAAAGCTTTTTCCCGGGCAAGGGCACGCCGACGACCCAGATCGACATGCGCCGCCTGTCGGACGGCAACAAGACCTCGGTGCGCTACAAGACCACCGAACAGGTCGAGCGCGCCCATGTCGAGGACATGAACTTCAGCTATCTCTATGCTGACGGCGACGGCTACACCTTCATGAACGACGACAATTTCGAACAGGTCATCGTTCCCGGCGACGTCATCGGCGAACAGGCCGCCTATCTGCAGGAAGGCATGAAATGCATCCTGTCGATCTTCAACGGCGTGGCGGTGGCGATCCAATTGCCCGCCCGCGTGACGCTCGAAGTGGTCGAGACCGAGCCGGTGGTGAAGGGCCAGACGGCGTCCTCCTCCTACAAGCCGGCCAAGATGGATAATGGCCTGCGCGTCATGGTCCCGCCCCATATCGGCGTCGGCGCCCGCATCGTCGTCCTCACCGAGGACAACACCTATGTCGAGCGCGCCAAGGACTGAACGCGCCTTATCGCAAAGCAAAACGGCCGGGCTCTCGCCCGGCCGTTTTATTTTGGCGTAATGCCTTCAGCGCTGGAAGCCGGGCACGCCGCCGAACCATTGCGGCAGCAGCCAATCGCCGAGAATGTCGTTGCGATAGGTGCCGCCCGGCGCCGGGCTGGTCGGATATTTCACGGTTTGCGCGTAGCGATCCTGCGTGCCGATCGGCACGACATTGCCGGGATCGAGCCAGCTCTTCTTCGTGACGGTCAGTTCGGCGGCGGCCGCCGCGCGCTGGACCCGGCTCGAAGGCTGGCGGACATTATTGCTGGTTTGGGCGTAAGCGCTGGCGCCGACGAGAGCGCCGGACATGAGCGCGAGGACGAAGAGAGACTGACGGCGCATTATTTTGCTCCTGATGCTGAGCCGTAATTTAGCGCTTCGCGACGAAGAGCGATAGCGATTTGCCTGCCAAAGTTAAAAAACTCCGCTGGCGCGGTTTTCCTGCAACCCTTTCGCCCCGCCGGGACGGTTTTTGGCCGGCGCCGAAGCCGCTTCCGGGCAGCCGCGCGGCCCGCGCGCCTGGGCGCCGGCGAAGAAATCGCGCAAGGCGCGGTCCTCGCCGGCGGAGACCAGGTCGAGCCGGTCGATGAGACAGGCGAGCTCGCCCGCGCCGACCGACTCGTCGCCGGCGCCGCAGGCGAATCCCGCCATGGACAGACCCAATTGGGTCGCGCTGAAGCGGAAACCCCGGCAATTGTCGCGCGCCGCCCGGCCTTCGGTCATGGTCAGGGCCGCCGTCTCGAAATCGCCGAAACGGGTGGGCTGGGTCTGGGCGATGGTCGCGCGGCCAAGCCCGAGGCCGAGCTGGGCGGCGCGGCGCGCCATGTCCACGAAAAAGGCGGCGTCGGCGGTCTTTTCGGCGCCGTGGCGATAGATCGACAGCCGCAGGAACGGGCCGTCGCCGGTGAATTCGCCGAAGGTCAGCGCATCCTCACGCCCGCCGCCGGTCGAATGACGCCGCGCCGTATAGACGCGCTTTTCGCGGACGAATTGCGGCGCGGTGAGATCGTAAAGCCGCAGCGGCTTCTGGATTTCGAGCCAGGCCGAGCGCGGCGCGGCCGTCTCCGAGGATTTGGACGCCGTCGGGGAAGGCTCGCCGCCGGCGCCGCGTTCGGGCCATTGCGCCAGAAAGCCGGCGGCGCCGAGAATGGCCAGCCCGACCGCCGCGACCTTGAGGATCGGGGCGCTGCGCCGCGACAGGAAACGCGCGACGGGCTCCAGCACGCGGCCCGCCGTCCAGGCGGCCTTGCCGGCCAGGAAGAAAGCCTTGGCCGCCCCTTTCGCCGCCGCCGGGTCCTTGTCGGCGGCGGGCTCCGGCGCCGGCCGCCGCGCGGCCTCGACCGGGTGGAACTCCCGCCGATATTCCCGCGCCAGTTCGGCGGTCCATTGCTGCGTGGCGTCCGCCGGCGCGGGACGTTTTTCCGGCTGCGCGTCGAGCCGGGCCTGAACCGCCGCGATCTCCCGACGGCTCGCCTCGAAATCGCGGCTAGATCGTTTGATTGTTTCATGGAAACAATCAAACGATCTAGATTCCTGTTTTGACGCGTTTTCTTTACGCGAACCGGCATCCACTTCGCTCGAAAACCCTATGGGCGACGGGCCGCGCTCCGCCGGCGTCGGACGCGACGGCCGATCACGGGCCTCGGCGCGGCGCGCGCGCAGCGCTTCGGCGCCGGCGCGCTCCGGCGTCGCCGCCTCGTCGGAATCGGGCCGGGGCGGCGCCGTCCGGAACGAAAGCCGCGTCAGAAGCGAAACGAATGGCCCGCGGTCGAAAAGACGAAAGCCCCCGCCCTCCGGCGTCTTCCAACGCGCCGCCCATCCGGCCGTCCAGGCGCGCGCCAGCGCCAGGCGATCGCGCGCGGGCGCGGAAGCGCCCTCCCGCGTCGCGAGCGAGTCCTGAACATAGGCGCGGAAATCCCTTCCGCGGCGAAAGGTCGTGGTCACAGGCGCGGCCTCTCCCGCGCTCCCGAAGAGCGCAAAGCATTGGCCCCAATCTGCCGCGT
>NZ_JAYSBG010000229.1:0-5756 GCF_041915505.1 Rhodoblastus sp.
CCATTCCTGAGGAAGTGCGCCCCGCCAAGGATCAGCCGTTCTACCATCTCTATGCCGAAAATTCGGACACCGAATATATGGCCTATGTGTCCGAGCAGAATCTGGAGCGCGACGACAGCGGCGCGCCGTTGCGCAATCCGCAGATCGACGAGGCCTTCGTGCGCTCGGATTCCGGCTGCTATGTCCGTCGCCAGCGCGTGCTGAACTGACTTTTCAGGTCACATCGGCAAAACCGCCCAATTCAGACACAAAAAACGCGCGGCTTTCGCCGCGCGCTGAGCGTTCTGGCCGCCGCGCTGGGCGGCGGCCGATCTCGTGAAGCCTTACTTGGCCGGCGCGGGCGCCGGAGCGGCGGGCGCGGCCGGAGCCGGCGCGGCGGCGCCGCCCTGCTGCTGCTCGAGCTTCTTGCGCTCTTCCTCGGCGCGCTTCTGCAGCTCGGCGGCGAGCTTCTTCTGCTGCTCTTCCAGAACCTTGGGGTCGATCGCCGGGCCGTCGAAGGCCTTGCCGAAGCCGGCCAGCGGCAGGTTGAACACCACTTCCGCATTGGCCTGGTTCTTGACCACGACCGTCATGGTCGTGCCCTTCTTCATGGCGTCGATCACGTCCTTCTTGATCTTGGCCTCGGCGAAGCAACCATTCGGGAAGCAAATCTCGAACGAGCCTTCCGACACCGGACCCTTATCGACCGCGAAGCGGAAGCCCGGGCGCAGCATCAGGCCGACCGGCATCAGGAAGCGGACGATGCGGGTGTCGTCGCCCTTCACGTCATAGACGGCGAGCGCGAGGACCGGGGCCTGGTCCTTCTGGGCGCCGAAATCGCGGGTGGTGTAGCAGATGTCCTTGTTGGCGGCGTTGTCGTGGCCGCACACCTTGGTCCAATCCGCCTGGGTGGGGATCAGGTCGACCTTCAGCGGGCCCTGCGGCGCGCCGGGCTGTCCGCCCGGAGCCTGACCCGGCGCCGGAGCCTGTCCGGCCGGCGCGCCGGGCTGCTGGGCGAAGGCCGGCGCGGAGCCGAGGAGGAGCGCGCCCGCGACCAGAGCGGCGCCGAAGCGGGACGAAGACATCGACATTCGAAATCCTTTCAGCGAGCCGACCGATGCCGACGCGCAAGCAGCGAGAGAACCCGTGTTCACCCCTTCGGAGCAAGTCGGGGCGCTCATCGCCTTTAAATAAGGCGACAGATTGACGGCGCCTTCATATCTGCTTCGCCGCCGATTTTCCAGCGCTGAAATCCGCGCGCGCCGCGATTTTGTTGAGCGTGGCCGGGGAAAGACGGGCGCCCTTTTCGATAATTTGCTTTAGCATCGCGCCATGCGTCCCCTCGCCTTCGCCTCGCGCCGAATCGCCGCCGTCGCGCTCGCCCTCGCCGTCGCGGCGGCCCCGGCGCGCGCGGGCGATTCCGCGCCCGCCGGCGGAGGGCGAGTCAGCCACGCCATCGCCATGCAGGGCGAGCCCGCCCTGCCGGCCGGCTTCCAATGCCTGCCCTATGCCGATCCGGCCGCCCGCAAGGGCGGGACGCTGCGCCTCGGCGAATATGGCGCCTTCGACAATCTCAACCCCTATGGCGTCAATGCCGGGACCACGGCGGCCGGGATCGCCGGGCCGGTCTATGAGAGCCTGATGGCGCGCTCCTACGACGAGCCCTTCACGCTCTACGGCCTGATCGCGCAGACGATCGAGACCAATGACGCGCGCGATTACGTCGTGTTCCGGCTCGATCCGGCGGCGCATTTCTCGGACGGGACGCCGATCACCGCCCGCGACGTGCTGTTTTCCTTCAATCTGCTCAAGACCAAGGGCCGGCCGCAGCAGCGCGCCGCCTATGGCCTGGTGCGCGCGATCGAGGCTTTGGACGACCACACCATCCGCTATGACCTCGCCGGCGCCGACGACCGCGAATTGCCGCTGATCCTGGCGCTCATGCCGGTGCTGCCGGCCCATGCCATGACCGAGCAACGTTTCGCCGAGGAGGGCCTCGCCGTTCCGCTCGGCTCCGGCCCTTACAAGGTGGCCGAGGTGAAGCCCGGCGAAAAACTCGTCCTGCGCCGCGACCCGGCCTATTGGGGCAAGGATCTGCCGATCAATTGCGGCCGTTACAATTTTGCCGAGATCGTGTTCGACTACGGCCGCGACGACAACAGCCTGTTCGAGGCGTTCAAGGCGGGGCTGGTCGATTATCGCGAGGAGACCGACCCGCATCGCTGGGTCGGCGGCTATGATTTCTCGGCCCGGCGCGACGGGCGCGTCGCGGTGGAGGCGCTGCCGCTCGGCGGGCCCAAGGGGCTGCGCGGCTTCGCCTTCAACACCCGCCGCGCGAAATTCGCCGATCCCCGCCTGCGCGAGGCTTTGGCGGCGATGTTCGACTTCGAATGGCTCAACGCCAAGCTCTATTCGAACCTCTACACCCGCACCAAAAGCTTTTTCGACGAATCCGAACTGTCGAGCGTCGGCCGCCCCGCCAGCACGGCCGAGCGCGCCTTGCTGGCGCCCTTTCCCGGCGCCGTGCGCGAAGACATTCTGGAGGGGCGCTGGACGCCGCCGCGCTCCGACGGTTCGGGCCGCGACCGCGAACTGGCGAAAAAGGCGCTGGCGCTGGCCGAAACAGCCGGCTGGACGCTCAAGGACGGCGTGCTGACCCGCGACGGCGAGCCGTTGCGCTTCGAAATCCTGGTCGCCGACCGCGAACAGGAGCGGCTCGCGCTCTATTATTCAGGCGCTCTACGCCGGATCGGCGTGGAGACGCGGGTGCGGCTGGTCGACGACGTGCAATACCAGCGCCGCCGGCAAAGGTTCGATTTCGACATGATGATCGGGCTTTGGCAGGCTTCCGCCTCGCCCGGCAACGAGCAGCGTATGCGCTGGGGCGGCGACAGCGCCGCGCAGGAGGCGTCCTATAATCTGGCAGGTGCGAAAAGCCCAGCCATTGACGCGATGATCGCGGCCTTGCAGGCGGCGCGCGGCCGCGAGGAATTCGTCACCGCCGCCCGCGCGCTGGATCGCGTGCTTCTGTCGGGATTTTATGTGGTCCCGCTGTACCATTCGCCCGCGCAATGGGTCGCGTACTGGCGGCGGATCGCGCATCCAGCGGTTTTGCCGCATTATGCACAACCCTTATTTGGCGAGGCGCTGGAGAGCTGGAGCCTGGCGCCGACGCCTGATCCGGCGCCGCAGCCTCCGAAGCCGCATTGAGCGCGGCGATGAAACTGCGCGGCGCGGTTTCGATCCAGGACGGCGCGCCTGCGCGATCCGTCTCGTCCCGCGCCCAATCCGGCCGATTCGCGGCCAAGGCGGCTTCGCTGGCGCGGGCCCTTTGACCCTCGACGCGCAGCAGCCGGACAAGCCAGGCCTCGATGGCGCGTCCCGCGACCATGAGGGCGAGAAAGGCGAGCAGAAAAGCCCAGGCGTTCACCGCGCTTGCGGCGCCGAAGGCCACGGCCTGAAACAGCCGCAGGGCATAGGCCTCGTAAAGTTCGTCGGCGTGCGGCGCGGATTCGTCGGAGCGGGCCGTCGCGCTCCAGGGCCCGCCGTCCTCGCCACCGAAGCGCAAGGCGAACACGCAGCAGGCGGCCGACAATTCGACCCAGACGGAATCGAACAGCCAGTCCTCCGGCGCGAAGGCCATCCAGATCCGGCCCGCAAGCCAGCCGGACAGAGCGGCGGCAATGGTGAAAACGAGGGCCGCCCGGCGCCCGCCGAAGCGGGGATCGAGGGCGATCAGAGCGCCAAACAGGACAGCAGCCAAAACGGTGAGCGCCACGGCGGAATCCCCGCGGATCGAGACTGGCGACCGATAAAATTTGAAGGAAAAGCACTAACGTTTGGTTAACGGGACGTTACGTGAGTCGCATATCGCCGGCAAAATGAATCCGCGCCCACGCCCTTGCCATTTGCGTCGCGGCGCTTAACTTTCCCGTGAGCCGGCAGCGCTGCGGAGACGACGATTGGACATCATCAAGGCAGCCCTCGATCTCGGGCGACGCTCCGGGGGCCGCGCCTGGCCGCCGAGCCGCCTCGCCCTGGCCCTGCAGGGCGGAGGCTCATTCGGCGCCTTTACCTGGGGCGCGCTCGAACGGCTGCTCGAAGAGGAGTCCATCACGCTCGACGCCTTTTCCGGCGCGAGCGCAGGCGCCGTCAATACGGCCGTGCTGGTTTCCGGCCTCGCCGAGGGCGGGCGCGAAGGCGCCCGGCAGAATCTCGAAAAATTCTGGACCCGCGCCAGCCAGACCGCGACCTTCCTGCCCAAGGCGGTGACCGTGCCGCTCGGCTTTCTCGCCCGCGCGTTGTCGCCCTATCAATTCAATCCCTTCGATCTGAACCCGTTGCGCGTCGCGCTGGAGGATCATGTCGATTTCGAGCGGCTTCGCCACGTGTCGAGCCCGCGCCTGCTGATCGCGGCGACGCGGGTCAGCACGTCCAGCCTGCGCATTTTTCGCAACGACGAACTGACCGTCGACGCGGTGCTGGCCTCGGCCTGCCTGCCGCTGCTGCACCAATCGATCGAGATCGACGGCGAGCTTTACTGGGACGGCGGCTATATCGCCAATCCGCCGCTGACCCCGCTGGTGATGGAGACCGAAGCCTCGGACGTGCTGATCATCCAGATCTCGCCAACCAAATCGCAGAAGGCCCCGCGCGCCCGGGCCGACATCGAGCGGCGGATCGACCAGATCAATTTCGCTTCGACGCTCGACCGCGAGATCGAGGCGATCCGCCTGCTGGCGCCGCTCTGCGCGGGCGGCGACGCCTCGGGCAAATGGGCGCGGCTGCGGCTCGACCGGCTCTCCGCCGAAGACGCGATCGAAACGCTCGCCGAACACAGCCCCGGCAATCTGCAGTGGTCCTTCGTCAGCCAATTGCGCGAGGCCGGCCGCGCCGCCGCCAGCGACTGGATCGCCCAGACCGGCGATTTCTCGCCGCATTTCTTCACCGGTTGACGCAAAAGACGCCGCGAAACAAGCCATAGGAGACGAGATGAGCGCGAAGAATCTGCAATTCGTGACCCTGCTGGGCAGCCTGCGCAAGGCTTCGGTCAATGGCGGCGTCGCCCGCGCCCTGCCCGCTCTGGCGCCGGAAGGCGTAGCCATTTCCGCGCTCGGTTCGGTCGGTGATTTCCCGCTCTACAATGCTGATGTTCAGGCCGAAGGCATCCCCGCCGCGGTCGAGGCCATGGGCGCGGCGATCAAGGCGGCCGACGGGCTGATCATTGTCTCGCCGGAATATAATTATTCCGTGCCCGGCGCGTTGAAGAACGCCATCGACTGGCTGTCGCGCCTTTCACCTAATCCATTCAAGGCCAAGCCCATATTGATCCAGAGCGCCTCGCCCGGCGCGCTCGGCGGCGCGCGCATGCAATATCATTTGCGCCAGTCTTTCGTCTTTCTGGACGGCCGGGTGTTCACGGTTCCCGAAGTGATGATCGGCGGCGCCTATGGCAAGTCCGACAACGCCACCGGCGACCTGACCGACGCGGGAACCAAGGACTTTTTGCGCAAGCAATTGGCGGCGTTTGCGGAATTCGCGCAGGGATAAGCGGTTTCCAGGCGACCGGCTGACATGCGCGTGGCGCCGCGTCGACGCCGCGCGCATTGGTGGATCAAGAAATGCTCCGCCGTAAGCTAGGCTTGACTAAATTCTTCAACCGCGCCCAGTCGGTCGATGAGTACTTTGAGCTTTGCCTGGCAAAGTTCAAGGTGCCCGCGGAGCGCCCTGATTTCCTCCTCTCTTAGCGGATTTGAAGAAAGTTCGGCTTGGTCGAT
>NZ_JAYSBG010000230.1:0-5733 GCF_041915505.1 Rhodoblastus sp.
TCGCGCCGCTCGGCCCATTGCTGGCGTGGAAGCGCGGCGACCTGCTGGCGGCGGCGCAGCGGCTGTTCTTCGCGGCGGCCTGCGGCTTCGTGGCCATGGCGATCTTCGCGGCGCTCAATGGCGCGCCCGTCGTGGCGGTGATCGGGTCGGGCGTGGCGATCTATCTGATCGTCGGCGCCTTCGCCGAATTGTTCGGCCGCATCTTTCCCTCGGGGCTGGGCGCGGCCAAGAACGCCTTTTACCGCGCCAGAGGGCTGCCCTTCTCCGCCTGGGGAACGGCCTTCGCCCATGCCGGGCTCGGCGTAACGCTGCTCGGTCTCGCCGCGACCGGCTGGGGCGTCGAAAAAATTGTCGCGATGAAGCAGGGCGACGCCTATGACGTCGGCCCTTATCAGCTCGAAATCGTCGGTGCGACCCAGCAGCAGGGCCCCAATTATCGGGAGGCGACCGCCCATATGAGCGTGCGCCGCAACGGCGAGATCGTCGCGCTGATCGCGCCGTCGAAGCGCTTTTTCACCACGCGGCGGATGGCGACCTCGCAGGCCGGCATCGTCACGCTGAATCTCGGCCAGATCTATGTCAGCATCGCAGACCAGTCCGAGAACGGGGCTTTTGACGCGCGACTCTATTGGAAGCCTTTGGTTTCGCTGATCTGGATCGGCGCGCTCATCATGGCCTTTGGCGGGGCGCTGAGTCTGAGCGACCGACGGCTACGGGTCGGCGTCGCCCGGCGAGCGGTCAAGGTCCCGGCCGCCGCGCAGACTGCGAGCTAAGCCATGAAAGCGAAGATCTTCGCCGTTCTGGCCATTCTTGCGCTCTCTGGTCCCGCCTGGTCGGTGCAGCCGGATGAAGTCCTGCCCGACGCCAAACTGGAGCAGCGCGCGCGCACCATTTCCGCCAATCTGCGCTGTCTCGTCTGCCAGAACCAGTCGATCGACGATTCCGACGCCTCCTTGGCCAAGGATTTGCGCGTTCTGGTGCGCGACCGCCTCAAGGCGGGCGACAGCGACCAGCAGGTCAAGGATTTCCTCGTCGCGCGCTATGGCAATTTCATCTTGCTCAAGCCGCCGTTCGAATGGGACACGCTGCTGCTGTGGCTGTCGCCCTTCGCCATTCTCGCTTTGGGCGCGGCGGCGGTGCTCGCCGGGCGCCGCAAGGGCGAGGACAAGCCCGCCGCTCCCTTGTCCGACGAGGAGGAAAACCGGCTGAAAAACCTGCTTGGCGACAAGCAGAGCTAGGTTACCAAAGTTTCATCTCGCCGAAACGGCGGCGTAAGTCCACGGCTCCCATAGTCCTCTTCGAACAGCGGCGCGAATCGCCGTCAGGTTTCGCAAAACGGTCTATGGAGCCCCTCATGCTGAATTGGTCCGCGCAATCTTCCAGCCGCGATCTGTCGCCGCTTTCGTCGCGCCGTCGCCGGCCCCTGCGCGTCGTGATGATGAGCGCCGTCGGCGCCGCCGCCCTTGTCGGCGCGGGCGCTTCGGTCGCCTTGATGCCCGCCCATGCCGAAGCACCGGCCAATCAGGGCCTGGCTCCGGTCGGCCCGCCCTCTTTCGCTGATATGGTGGATCGCGTGAAGGGCGCGGTGGTTTCGGTCAAGGTCAATGTGGTCGAAAAGGCCGAGGCCGACGGCCCGGAATTCGGCGGCGAAGGCCTGCCGCCCGGCATGCCCCCGATCTCCCCCGACGATCCGCTCTATCGCTTCTTTAAGCGTTTCGGCGGCCCGAATGGCGCGCCCGCGCCGCAGAAGCCGCACAAGGGCCAGGCGCTCGGCTCCGGATTCATCATTTCCAGCGACGGCTATGTCGTGACCAATAATCACGTCGTGGACAGCGCGACCGAAGTGACCATCACGCTCGAGGGCGGCAAGTCGGTTCCGGCCAAGATCATCGGCGTGGACAAGAAGACCGATCTCGCTCTGCTCAAGATCACCGAGGCGGGGACCTATCCTTACGTCCAGTTCTCGGAAGGCATGCCGCGCGTCGGCGACTGGGTCATCGCGGTCGGCAATCCGTTCGGCCTCGGCGGCACCGTCACGGCGGGCATCGTTTCGGCGCGCGGCCGCGACATCGGCTCGGGCCCTTATGACGATTACCTCCAGATTGACGCGGCGGTGAACCGCGGCAATTCCGGCGGCCCGACCTTCAACGCCAAGGGCGAAGTGGTCGGCGTCAATACCGCGATCTACTCGCCCTCGGGCGGCAGCGTCGGCATCGGCTTCGCCATTCCGGCCGAAGTCGCCAAGGACGTCGTCGCGGCGCTGAAGGACAAGGGCTCGGTGACACGCGGCTATATCGGCGTGCAGATCCAGCCGGTGACCCCGGAAATCGCCGACAGCCTCGGCCTGAAATCCACCAATGGCGCTTTGGTCGCCCAGGCGCAGCCGAATACGCCGGCGGCCTCGGCGGGCATCCAGTCCGGCGACGTGGTGACCGGCGTGAACGGGACCAAGATCGACAATCCGCACGATCTGTCGCGCAAGATCGCGGCGCTCGGCCCGGACGCCACGGCCAGCCTGACCATTATCCGCAACGGCGCCGAGAAGACGTTCTCCGTCAAGCTCGGCAAGCTGCCGGATGAGAAGGAGGCCAAGGCCGACACGCCCGTCCAGGAGAAGGCCGCCAAGACCGCGCTCGCCAATTTCGGCTTCAGCCTGGCGCCGTCGTCTGACGTGCCCGGCGCCGGTAAGGAGGGCGCGGTGGTGACCGACCTCGATCCGGACGGCCCGGCCGCGCAGAAGGGCCTGCGCCCCGGCGATGTGATCCTCGATGCGGCGGGCAAGCCCGTCACCACGCCGGCGGATGTCGTCAAGGCGCTGGACAATGCGAAGAAGGAAGGTCGCCGCGCCGTCCTGTTGCGCGTCAAGACCGGCGACAACACGCACTTCCTCGCTTTGTCCTCCGATCCCTCGTAAGGGCCGCAGGGCCTGAAGCGAGGTCGCCCTTGGGGGGCGAGGAGGCAGGCCGGGGTTCCCCTCCCGGCCTGCCGACTTTTTTTACCCGACTGGATTATCATGCCCGACATGCGACTCCTGATCATCGAAGACGATCCGCAGGCCTCGGCCTATCTGGTGAAGGCGTTCCGCGAGGTCGGGCACAACGCCGATTCCGCCGCCGACGGCCTCGCCGGCTACGCCAAGGCCGAAGCCGGCGGCTATGACGTGCTGATCGTCGACCGGATGCTGCCCAAGCTGGATGGCCTCTCGCTGATCGGCGGCTTGCGCGAGCAGAAGATCGACACGCCGGTGCTGATCCTGTCGGCGCTCGGACAGGTGGACGACCGAGTGAAAGGCCTACGCGCCGGCGGCGACGATTATCTTTCCAAGCCCTATTCCTTCGCCGAACTGCTCGCGCGCGTCGAGGTTCTGGCGCGGCGGCGCGGCGGCGGCGCGGGCGAGGAAACCGCCTATCGCGTCGGCGATCTCGAACTCGACCGGCTGAAGCACAAGGTGTTCCGGGGCGGCCGGGAGATCGTGCTGCAGCCGCGCGAATTCCGCCTGCTGGAATATCTGATGCGCCACGCCGGCCAGGTGGTGACGCGCACCATGCTGCTGGAAAATGTCTGGGATTATCATTTCGATCCGCAGACCAATGTGATTGACGTCCATATTTCGCGGCTGCGCGGCAAGATCGACAAGGGCCACGACTCGCCTTTGCTGCAGACCGTGCGCGGCGCAGGCTATACCCTGCGCGAAGGGCCGGCCTGACCGCGCAGGATCACGCCTCGCGGGCCTGCGCGCCGGGGTTTGCGCGCGCCTCGTCCTCCGCCGCCCAGCGCAGCGCGGTGGCGCCGATATCGTCGAGAATCGTCCGCAATTCCGCGCCGCGCGCGGTAAGCCGGTAATAGACCTGCGGCGGAATGGTCGGCCGCTGCTCGCGCGAAACGAGGCCGTCGCCCTCCAGCCTTCGCAGCCTTTCCGTCAACACCTTGGGCGAAATGCCGGGCATGGCCGCGCGCAACTCGCCGAAGCGCAGGACGGCATTCTGGCCGAGCAGCCAGAGGATATAGGTCGTCCAGGGCCCGGAAATCTGGTTGAGCAGACGATCCACCGGACAATCGTCGTGCCTCTGCGTCGTCTCATCCATCGCCGCCTCGGGAACTAGATACCTTTTAGGTAACTACTTACAAAAAGATATCAAGTAGTTTATTTGAAGTTTGCGCCGCATCGAGCGGCGCGACAAGGATTTTCGAAATGACCAAGATCGCCATCGTTTTCTATTCAGGTTATGGCCACACCGCCAAGCTGGCTGAAACCGTCCGCGCCGGCGCCGCCGAGGTCGCCGAGGCGACCCTTTATCCGATTGACCAGAACGGCGATCTGCCGGACGGCGCGTTTGACTCGCTCGCGGCTTCCGACGCCATCATCTACGGCAGCCCGACCTATATGGGCGGCCCGGCCTGGCAGTTCAAAAAATTCGCCGACGCCAGTTCGAAAATCTGGTTCACCCAGGGCTGGAAGGACAAGATCGGCGCGGGCTTCACCAATTCGGCCTCGCTGAACGGCGACAAGGCGTCGACGCTCGATTATTTCTTCCATCTTTCGCAGCAGCACGGTCAGATCTGGGTCGGCACCGGACTGCTCCCGAGCAACACCAAGGCCCATGGCCCGAGCGACGTGAACTGGTCCGGTTCGGCCAGCGGTCTCGCCGCCATTTCGCCGTCCGACGCCTCGGTAGAGGAAGCGCCGCGCAAGGGCGATCTCGAAACCGCGCGCTTGTTCGGCGCCCGCATTGCGGAAACGGCCAGCAAGCTGCGTAGTTAACGCTTGATCGCGCGCCAGCCGATGTCGCGGCGGCAGAATCCGTCGGGAAAGTCGATGGCGTCGACGCCGCGATAGGCCAGCGCCTGCGCTTCGGCCACATTGTCGGCGAGCGCGACGACATTCAGCACCCGGCCGCCATTGGCGACCAGTTTGCCGTCTTCCAATACGGTCCCGGCGTGAATGACGCTCACGCCGGGAATTTTTTCCGCCGCCTCAACGCCCTTGATCACGCCGCCCTTGAGCGGCGAGATCGGATAGCCCTGCGCCGCCAGCACGACGGTCAGGGCCGTTTTTGGCGAGAAATTCACTTTTTCCGGCAGGCGGCCGTCGACGCAGGCGAGCAGCAGCCCAAGCAGATCGTCCTCCAGTCGCGCCATGAGGACCTGGCACTCGGGATCGCCGAATCGGGTGTTGAATTCGATCAGCTTCGGGCCGTCCTTGCCGATCATCAGGCCCGCGAACAGCACGCCCTTGAAGGGGCACCCCTCCGCCTTCATGGCCGCGACGGTCGGCTCGATGATGTCCTTCATCACCCGCGCGGCGATCTCGGGCGTCACCACCGGGGCGGGGGAATAGGCGCCCATGCCGCCGGTGTTCGGCCCGGTGTCGCGCTCGCCGACGCGCTTGTGATCCTGCGCCGAGCCGAAGGCGACGGCTTTTTCGCCGTCGCTGATCGCGAAGAAAGAGGCTTCCTCGCCGTCGAGAAATTCTTCGATCACCGCTTCCGCCCCCGCCGCGCCGAACGCCCCGCCGAACAGGGCCTCCACCGCGTCTTCGGCTTCCTTCACGGTCACGGCGACGGTCACGCCCTTGCCGGCGGCGAGGCCATCGGCCTTGACCACGATGGGCGCGCCCTGATGGCGCACATAGGCGAGGGCTTTTTCGCGGCTCGTGAACCGCTCATAGGCGCCGGTCGGGATGTGATATTTGGCGCAGAGGTCCTTGGTAAAGCCCTTCGAGCCTTCCAGCCG
>NZ_JAYSBG010000231.1:0-5725 GCF_041915505.1 Rhodoblastus sp.
GCCCTTGTCGCGCAGGCGTTTGACATTGGCGTTGTCGGACGCGTCGGAGCCCTGCACGTCATAGCCGAGATTGATCAGCACTTCGGCGATGCCCGACATGCCGATGCCGCCGATTCCGACGAAATGAATGGGGCCCAGTTTGCTCGGCAATTTCATTCTTGCGACTCCGGAAAAGGCTCAGGCGGGCAGTTGCATGAAGATCAGGTCGGTGTCCTCGGGGCGCGCGCCGAGGCCGGTGAGCAAAGCGTGGACCTGTCCGCGATGATGGGTCTGGTGGTTGAACATATGGGTCACGGCGAGCCAGCGCGGACGGCGCGTCTCCTGCCGCTGGATCGACGACAGCCAGACGAGATCGCCGCCGAGATCCTCCGACGTCACGCCGCCGGCCCAGGAGACTATGGCCTCATCGGTCTGCCGCCGGGCCTCCCGCAGATCTTCCCAATGGGCGAAAACATCCACGCCGGGAAAAGTCCCCTCGGGCCGCTCATGGCCGGCGAAGCGGCTCATCCACATCCGGTCGCCATAGAGAATATGGCTCAGCGTGCCGTGGACCGATTTGAAGAATGCGCCGCGATCCTCGCGCCTCTGCGCGTCGGTCAGGCCCGAGGCGGCGGCGTAGAGGCTCTCGTTCTGCCACTTGTTATAGGCGGCCAGAGTCTGAACGGATACGGGATCGATCATGGGCCTCGTCGCTCGCGAGCAGGACCGCCGTCAGAGCCCGGCGGTCTTGAGGGCCAGATCGGCCAGACGTTCGGCGGCGTCGGGAATGCCTGCGCTCTTGGCCGCTTGCGCGCGCCGCGTCAAGTCTTTTGGATCGGCCAAAGCCTGCGCGAGCCGCTCGCTGAGCCATTCCGGGGTGAATCCGGTCTGCCGCATCACCTCGGCCGCGCCGGTTTTGGCGAGATGCGCGGCATTGGCGGCCTGGTCGGCGTCGAGCGCATGGGGGAAAGGCACCAGGATCGACGGGCGACCGATCACGGCCAGTTCCGACACGGTCGAGGCGCCGGAACGGCCCAGCACAAGGTGGGATTGCGCGATCCGCAGGGGCAGATCGGCGAAAAAGGGCGCGGCCTCGAAGGCGACGCCGAGGCGGCGATAGGCCTCCTGAACGCGGGAAAGATCCTCGCCGCGCGCCTGCTGCACGATGACCAGCCGCGCGCGCTGCTCCGGCGTCAGCAGAGCGACGGCTTCGGGCGTCACGTCCGACATCACGCGCGCGCCCTGCGAGCCGCCCGTCACCAGCAGGCGCAGCTTACCGTCCTCGAAACCGGGAAAGGGCAGCGCCGCCGCCTCCAACACCGCCGGGCGGACGGGATTGCCGGTCTGGACGACGCGCGGGCGCAAGGCCTCGTCAATGCCGTCGAGCGTCGGGAAGCCGCAGGCGATGACCTGCGCGCGCCGGCTCAGGAAACGATTGGCGCGGCCCATGACCGCATTCTGCTCGTGGAGAATGAGCGGAATCTTGCGCAGGGAAGCGGCCAGCGCCGGCGGCACGGTGGGGTAGCCGCCAAAGGAGACCACGACGCGCGGCTTTATCTTGCCGAACAGGCCATAGGCCTGGAACACGCCCCGCATCAGCGTGATTGCGGCGAGGCCCTTGCCAAGCGCGCCGCCGGAGGTCGGCGTGGCCGAGGCGATTTCGTGGATTTCCTCGGCGGGAAAATCGCCGCCATATTTCAGCGCGCGCTCGTCGGTCGCCAGCCGCACCCGCGCGCCGCGCGCGATCAAGGCGTGCGACAAGGCCTGGGCAGGAAAGAGATGGCCGCCGGTGCCCCCGGCGGCGACGAGAATCAGATTGTCAGCCATTATTCCGCCGGCGCCGGCATCGGCGCTCCCGCCTTGCGATCGAACATCAGTTCGGATTTCGGGCGCTTGCGCGTCACCGCGATCAGGAAGCCCATGGTGATGCCGAGCGATATCAGCGACGAGCCGCCATAGGAAATGAACGGCAGCGTCATGCCCTTGGCCGGCATCAGATGCAGGTTGACCGCCATATTGATCGACGCCTGGATGCCGAACAGAAGCGCAAGGCCCGCGCCGGCGAAACGGCAGAACGGGTCTTCATTGCTCGACGCCTTCAACAGCGCGCGCAGCACGATGAAGGCGAACAGGCCGACAATGCCCATGCAGAACAACAGGCCGAATTCCTCGCCGGTCACCGCGAAAATGAAGTCGGTATGCGAATCCGGCAGGATGCGTTTCAGCACGCCCTCGCCCGGGCCGCGCCCGAACCAGCCGCCCGAGATGAAACTGTCGAGCGCGGTATCGACCTGAAAGGTGTCGGCGACGCCGCCGCCCTGCCCCGGCTCCAGAAAGTGCATGATGCGCGCACGCACGTGCGGCACGAATTTATAGGCCAGCACCACGGCGGAGGAGGCGAAGCCGGCCAGTCCCGCCAGCCAGATCCAGTGCAGCCCGGCCATGAAGAACATCAGGCCCCAGACCAGTGAGATCAGCATGGTCTGGCCGAAGTCGGGCTGCAGGATGAGAGGAACGACGGTGGCGGGGAACAGCAGGATCGCGATCCAGTTGCCCGGCACATCGCGGCGCTTGAGGCCTTCCGAAATCGCCCAGGCGGCCAGCACCACGAAAGCGGGTTTCAGGAATTCCGAGGGCTGGATGCCGAGAATCCAGCGCTTGGCGCCCTTGACCTCATGGCCGAACAAAAGCGCCGCGAACACCAGCCCCATCGAGACGATATAGCAGAAGAGAGCGGCGCGGCGGACATGGCGCAGCGACAGGAAGGACAGCGCCAGCATCAGCAGGATCGAGGGGATCAGGAACACCACCTGCCGGTTGACGAAATGGAACGGCGGCAGGCGCAGGCGGTCGGCCACCGGCGGGCTGCCAGCCATGATGAGGACGAGGCCCAGCACGATCACGGCGCCGATTGCGGCGAGCAGCCAGCGGTCCACCGTCCACCACCAGGCGGCGACGGTCGAGCGCTCCGCGCGAGACACCATGACGACCTCCTCTCGTTTTCGTTGTCATCGCGCCGAACGCGCCATGACGAATCCCTCGCGCCGGCTCCGCGAGCCGTTAAAACAAAGCGCCCTGCGCGGCGTTCTCATCCAGCAGCGCCTGCGCCTGTTCGCGAAACGCGTCGCCGCGCTTCTCGAAATTGGCGAACTGGTCATAGGAGGCGCAGGCCGGCGACAGCAGCACCACCGCCTCGTCCGCATCGCTTTCCGCCGCATCGCGCGCGGCGGCGGCGACGGCGACGTCCAGCGTTCCGCATTGCTCGTAAGCGACCTTGCCTTCCAGCGTCGCGGCGAAAGCCGGCGCCGCCTCGCCGATCAGATAAGCCTTGCGCACCTTGCCGAACAAAGGCTTCAGCGGTTCGATGCCGCCGGCCTTGGCCTTGCCGCCGGCGATCCAGAAAATGTCGTCGAAGCTCAGCAGCGCCTTTTCGGCGGCGTCGGCATTGGTCGCCTTGCTGTCATTGACGAACAGGACATGGCCCTTGCGGCCGATCTGCTCCATGCGATGGGCGAGGCCGGGGAAGGAGCGCATGCCGAGGCCGATCTCGTCATGGGCGAGGCCGAGACGTTCGCAGGCCGCGAAAGCCGCCGCCGCGTTCTGGCCGTTATGGGCGCCGCGCAGAGCCGGCGCCCGCGCGAGATCGAACAGGTTCTCCTCGAGCGTCTTCAGCGCCGGCAAAGCGAAAGCGCGGCGCAACCGGCCGCTCTCGTAACAGACGCTGGCGAGCGCGTGCGGCCGGTTGCTGGCGATCCCGACCACCGAATGGGCGGCGCGTTTCAGATATTGGAAGATCGCCTCGGACCAGTCGTCATCGCGCCCGACAATGGCGAAATCCGCCGCCTCGACCAGCCGCTGCTTGATCGAGGCGTAATTGTCCATCGTCCCATGACGGTCGAGATGGTCCGGCGTGAGATTGAGCAATATGCCGACGCTGGCGTCGAGCGAGGGCGCGAGATCGATCTGGAAGCTCGAACATTCGATCACGTGAACCCGCTCCGGCGAGGGCGGTTCGAGATCGAGGATCGGCGTGCCGATATTGCCGCCGAGCTGCACGTCGAAGCCGGCCTCGTTCAGGATATGGGCGATCAGCGCGGTGGTGGTGCTCTTGCCATTGGTGCCGGTGATGGCGACCATGGGCGCGCCCGGCGCGATCAGCGCGCGCTCGCGGCAGAACAATTCGATGTCGCCGATCACCGGAACACCCGCCGCGATCGCCTTGGCGGCGCTCCAATGCGGCGCGGGATGGGTGAGCGGCGCGCCCGGCGCGAGGACCAGGGCTGAAAAGCCCGTCCAGTCGGCCTCGCGCAGATCGAACAGATAAATCCCTTCCGCCGCCGCCTTGTCGCGCGCGGCCGGCGAATCGTCCCAGGCGTTGACGAGCGCGCCGCCTTCGGCCAGCGCCCGCGCGGTCGACAGGCCCGACCCGCCGAGGCCGAACAGGGCGACCGATTGACCGGCGAGGGAGGTGATCGGAATCATCAGCGCACCTTCAAAGTGGTGAGGCCGAGCAGGGCCAGGACGAAAGCGATGATCCAGAAGCGCACCACGACCTGCGGCTCGGACCAGCCCAATTGCTCGAAATGATGATGGATGGGCGCCATTTTGAAGACGCGCTTGCCGGTCATCTTGAAGGAGGCGACCTGCACGATGACCGAGAAGGCCTCCATTACGAACAGACCGCCGACAATGGCCAGCACGATCTCATGCTTGATCGCGACGGCGATGGCGCCGAGCATGCCGCCGAGCGCCAGCGAGCCGGTGTCGCCCATGAAGATCTGCGCCGGCGGCGCGTTGAACCACAGGAAGCCGAGCCCGGCGCCGATCATGGCGCCGCACATCACCGTCAGTTCGCCCGAACCGGCCACATAATTGATGCCGAGGTAATGCGCGAAAATGTCGTTGCCGGCGAGATAGGCGATGATGCCGAAGGTCGCGGAGGCGATCATCACCGGCACGATGGCGAGGCCGTCGAGACCGTCGGTGAGATTGACCGCATTGCCCGAGCCGACAATGACGAAAGCGGCGAAGGGCAGGAACAGCCAGGACAGATCGACGACCCAGCCGTGAACGAAGGGCGCCGCCAGCTTGGTCGCCGGAGCGGTTGTGGTGAAGGGCGCGATGAAGGCGTGGAGAAAATCGCCGAACGAGGTCACCGGACCGGAGGCCGAGGCGCACATCATGAAATAGGCCGCGAGCCCGGCGATCGCCGCCTCGCCGGCGAGGCGGCGGCGGCCGGAAAAGCCCTTGTGGCTCTGTTTCGTGACCTTGAGATAATCGTCGTAAAAGCCGATCGCGCCGAAGCCGAGCGTGACGAATAGCGTGATCCAGACATAGGCGCTTTTCGGATTGGCCCACAGCACCGTGGAGACCACCAGGCCGGACAGGATCATCAGGCCGCCCATGGTCGGCGTGCCTTTTTTGGCGAGATGCGATTGCGGGCCGTCGCTGCGGATCGGCTGACCCTTGCCCTGTTTCAGGCGCAGCGAGGCGATGATCGAGGGGCCGAAGAAAAACACGAAGGCGAGCGCGGTGGCGGTGGCGCCGGCGGCGCGAAAGGTGATGTAGCGAAAGATGTTCAGCGGGCTGAGATAATGCGACAGTTCGGCGAGCCAGGTGAGCATGTTCAGACCCCGATCTTCTGCGTCTCGGCCACGGCGAAGCGCGTTTTCAAGCCTGCGGCGAGCGCGTGCAATTTCGACCCGTTCGAGCCTTTGACCATCACGGCGTCGCCCGGGCGCAAGGC
>NZ_JAYSBG010000232.1:0-5721 GCF_041915505.1 Rhodoblastus sp.
CTGGCGCCGAGCCTGCCCAAGGGCGTGGAGATCGTCCCGGTCTATGACCGCTCGCAATTGATCCTCGCGGCGATCGACACCTTGCGTCACACTTTGTTCGAGGAAAGCCTGATCGTCGCGCTGGTCTGCGTGATTTTCCTGCTTCATGTCCGCAGCGCGCTGGTCGCCATTCTCATGCTGCCGGTCGGCGTGCTGATGGCCTTTGCGGCGATGAAGGCGCTTGGCCTCGGCGCCAATATCATGAGCCTCGGCGGCATAGCTATCGCCATCGGCGCCATGGTCGACGCGGCCATCGTGATGATCGAAAACGCCCACAAACATCTGGAGCGGGCGCCGCCGGGCAAGCCGAGGCTCGACATCCTTATCGAGGCGGCGACCGAGGTCGGGCCGGCTCTGTTCTTCAGCCTGCTGGTCATCACCGTGTCCTTCCTGCCGATTTTCACGCTGGAATCGCAGGAGGGGCGGCTGTTCGGCCCGCTGGCCTATACCAAGACCTTCGCCATGGCGGCGGCGGCGCTGTTGTCGGTGACGCTGGTCCCCGCGCTGATGGTGATTTTCGTGCGCGGAAAAATCATCGCCGAAAGCCGGAATCCGATCAACCGCCTGCTGATCGCGCTTTATCGTCCGGCGATCCGGCTGGTGCTGCGCGCTCGCGTGCTGACGATCCTGCTGGCATTGGGGGCGCTCGCCATCACGATTTGGCCCGCGCGCCAGATCGGCGGCGAATTCATGCCGACGCTGAACGAGGGCGCGCTGCTCTATATGCCGACGACCTTGCCCGGCCTTTCGGTCACCAAGGCGGCCGAGCTGTTGCAGCGGCAAGACCGGATCATCAAGAGCTTTCCCGAGGTCGAATCGGCCTATGGCAAGGCGGGCCGCGTCTCCAGCGCGACCGATCCGGCGCCGACCGAAATGTTCGAGACTGTGATCCAGCTCAAGCCGAAAGAGCAATGGCGGCCGGGCCTGACCATCGACAAGCTGGTCGCGGAAATGGATGCGGCCCTGCAATTTCCCGGCGTGTCGAACGCCTGGACCATGCCGATCAAGGGCCGCCTCGACATGCTCTCGACCGGCATACGCACGCCGGTCGGCGTCAAGATTTTCGGGCGCGATCTCAATCAGATCGAGGCCCTGGCGCGGCAGGTCGAAACCGTTCTGAAAAAGGTTCCCGGAACGTCGAGCGCCTATGCCGAACGGATCATCGGCGGCTATTACCTCGAAATCGTCCCCGATCGCTCCGCCCTGGCGCGTTACGGCCTGACCATCGGCGACGTTCAGGAGGTGATTGCGACGGCTTTAGGCGGCGAGACCGTGACGACAACGGTCGAGGGCCGCGAACGCTATGGCGTCACGATCCGCTATCCGCGCGACTTCCGCTCTGACCCTCGAGCGATCGCGAATGAGGTTCTGGTTCCCTTGCCGACCGGCGGGACCGCGCCGCTCGGAGAGGTCGCCAAGGTTGAATTGGTGCGCGGGCCGACCGCGATCCGCACCGAGAACGGCCAGCTCGCGGCCTATGTCTATGTCGATGTCCGCGACCGCGACATCGCGTCCTACGTCGCCGAGGCGCGGCAGGCCGTGGCCGGGTCGGTCCCGTTCCCGCCGGGCTATTACGTCGCCTGGAGCGGGCAGTTCGAATATATGGAGCGCGCCGCCGCGAAGATGAAAATCGTCGCGCCGATCACGCTGCTCGTGATCTTCCTGCTGCTCTATCTCAATTTCCAGCGGCTCACCGAGACCCTGATCGTCATGGCCTCGCTGCCTTTCGCTCTGGTCGGCGGCGTCTGGCTGATGTGGTGGCTTGACTTTAACATGTCGGTCGCCGTGGCGGTCGGCTTCATCGCGCTCGCCGGCGTCGCAGCCGAGACCGGCGTCGTGATGCTGATCTATCTGGATCAGGCGCGGCGGGAGGTCGCGGCGCAATGCGCCGCCGTCGGCAGGCCGTTCGGGCGCGCCGATCTGCACAGGGCGGTCATGATCGGCGCGGTCGAACGCGTCCGGCCAAAAATGATGACGGTCGCCGCGATCACGGCAGGGCTGCTGCCGATCCTGTGGAGCACGGGCGCGGGCTCCGAGGTCATGCAGCGCATCGCCGTGCCGATGATCGGCGGCATGGTTTCGTCAACCCTGCTGACGCTGATCGTCATTCCGGCGCTCTACGACCTGATCATCGGCCTTTCGCTGCCGCGCGCGGCGGGCGAGGCGCAGGCTCCGGTCGGCGAACCCACGGCGGCGGAATGAGCATGGGCCGAAGGTCAACCGACCCTAGACCTCGAGTTCGGCGTCCCAATACAGGAAGTCGTTCCAGGTCTTGTGCAATTCGCTATTCGCCTGCGGAACGCGGCGCGCGATCATGTCCAGTTGATAGGGCGTCGGCTCGAAGGGCGGGCGCCGGAGCTTCAGCCCCGCCTGTTTGGGCGTCATGTCCGCCTTCAGCAGATTGTCGCGCTGGCAGCAGGCCACGATATTCGACCAGGTGGTGTGGCCGCCCTTGGATCGCGGAAGGACGTGATCGAAGGTCAAATCCTTGGCCAGCGCTTTCTGCCCGCAATATTGGCAGGTGAATTCGTCGCGCAAGAAGACATGATAGCGCGTGAAGGCGATGGTCTTGCGGCGGTGATAGGCCTTCAGCGCGACGACCGACGGCACTTCGAAGGATTTGTTGGCGGAACGCACGACGACGTCTTCATAGGTCGCGACGGGATAGACCCGGCCCTTCAGCAAGGCGACCAAAGCGTCCTGCCAGCTCCAGATCGACAACGGCGCCCAGCTCACCGGCTGCATGTCGGCGTTGAGAACGAGCGTGCGTAGATTGGCGACCGCGGCGTTCATGCGCCTCCCCGCAGGGTTCGGACGAGAAATCCATCAAACGCCCGATGAAGGGCGTCGTCAAACGGGATCCGCTGGTCGGGTCGTTGAGAGGAGAGCCGCCGAAGCGCGGCCGGGGCGCCCGCCGTTTCCGCATCGAGCGCCACAAGGCGCTTCTGCAGAACGGCGGCCATCACGCCGCCCTCCCTTTCCTGGGATGGCGCGCCGCGCTTTTGGGATGATGCGCTGCGCGCGCGGAATCGGCAGCACAGGCGGAATCGGGGGCAAAAGAAAGGCGCGCCGGGCGAAGCCCCGCTTTGGGCGTCGACTGAGTCTGACCAGACATTGGCCGCCTCCTTAAAAACGACTCGATTGACGAGCCGATTCTTGGATGCGGATAATGTATAGTGCCGATGACGCCTTTGTGAAGGCTTTGGCGATAATTTCCCGCCGCTGCGTCGTTTTATCGCGTCGGGATCGGCGCGCCGCTGCGATAGTCGTAGAAGCCGCGCTGCGCTTTGCGGCCGAGCCAGCCGGCCTCGACATATTTCACCAGCAGCGGGCAGGGCCGGTATTTCGAATCGGCCAGACCCTCATGCAGCACCTGCATGATCGACAGGCAGGTGTCGAGACCGATGAAATCGGCGAGCTGGAGCGGGCCCATCGGATGGTTCGCGCCGAGCCGCATCGCGGTATCAATGGCGTCGACCGTGCCGACCCCCTCGTAAAGGGTGTAGATCGCCTCGTTTATCATCGGCAGCAGGATACGATTGACAATGAAAGCCGGGAAATCCTCCGACACCGTCACGGTCTTGTGCAGCTTCTCGATATAGGCGCGGGCGGCGGTGAAGGTTTCGTCCTCCGTCGCAATGCCGCGAATAAGCTCGACCAATTGCATGCGCGGAACGGGATTCATGAAATGAATGCCGATGAAGCGGCTGGCGCGATTGGTGGTCGAGGCCAGGCGGGTGATCGAAATCGACGACGTATTGGTCGCGATGATCGTTTCGGCTTTCAGCGGAAGGCAAACCTCCGCCAGGATGGCGCGCTTGACCTCTTCATTCTCCGTGGCCGCCTCGATGACGAGATCGGCGTCGGCGAGATCGTTGAAGGTCGGCGCCGGTTTGATGCGCGCTATGGCCGTCGCCTTGTCCGCGGCGCTCAGGGCGTCGCGCTCGACAAGGCGGTTCAGATTGCCGTCGATCTTGGCGATGGCGCCGTGAATCCGGTCCTCCGAAAGGTCATTCATGATGACGTCAAAACCGGCGAGCGCGCTGACCTGCGCTATGCCGCTGCCCATTTGGCCAGAGCCGACGATGCCGATTTTGCGAATTTCGAAGGCCATGATCCATTCCTGAGCGGTTCATGAAAGCGGCGGCGATCATAGGTCACAATCGCCGCCGCCGCATTTAGCCTAACGTCCGATTTTGGCGAGTTCGTCCTTGAGTTCCGGCAGCGCGCTGTAGAGATCGGCGACGAGGCCATAGTCGGCGACCTGGAAGATGGGGGCTTCCTCGTCCTTGTTGATGGCGACGATGACCTTGGAGTCTTTCATGCCGGCGAGATGCTGGATCGCGCCGGAAATCCCCACCGCGATGTAAAGCTCCGGCGCCACCACCTTGCCGGTCTGACCGACCTGCCAGTCGTTCGGCGCATAGCCGGCGTCGACGGCCGCGCGCGAGGCGCCCATGGCCGCGCCGAGCTTGTCGGCCACCGGCTCGATATAGGTCTTGAAATTCTCGGCGTTCTGCATCGCCCGGCCGCCCGAGATGATGACTTTCGCCGAGGTCAGCTCCGGACGATCCGAAACGGCGAGCGCCTCGCTCTTGAAGCTCGACAGCCCCGCCTCAGCCGGACCCGAAACCGCCTCGATCGCCGCCGAACCGCCTTCGGCCGTCGCGGCGAAGGTGGAGGTGCGCACCGTGATCACCTTCTTGGAATCGGTCGCCTGCACCGTCTGCACGGCGTTGCCGGCATAGATCGGGCGCTCGAACGTGTCGGGCGACACCACCTTGGAGATTTCCGACACCTGCGCCACGTCGAGCAAGGCGGCGACGCGCGGCAGCACGTTCTTGCCGGTCGAGGTCGCCGGGGCGACGATGGCGTCATAGGACGGCGCCAGCGCCACGATCAGATCGGCCAGAGGCTCGGCCAGGCCGTGCGAAAAAGCGTCGCCGCCAGCCGTCAGCACCTTGTCCACGCCCGAGAGTTTTGCGGCGGAATTGGCGGCTTCATCGCCCGCGCCGGCGACCAGAATATGCACCGGGCCGCCGAGCTGCGCGGCGGCGGTCAAAGCCTTGGCGGTGGAATCGTTGAGATGGCCGTTATGCACTTCGGCCAGGAGAAGAATCGTCATCAGAGCGCCCCCGCATCTTTCAACTTCGACACCAGCTCGGCGACCGAGCCCACTTTCACGCCGGCCTTGCGGGTCGGCGGCTCCGTGGTATTCAGCACCTTCAGACGCGGCGTGACGTCAACGCCGTAATCGGCGGGCGTCTTTTCGGCGATCGGCTTCTTCTTGGCCTTCATGATGTTCGGCAGCGAGGCGTAGCGCGGCTCGTTCAAGCGCAGGTCGGTGGTGACCACCGCCGGCGTCTTCAAGCTCACCGTCTGCAAGCCGCCGTCGACCTCGCGGGTGACGTCGACCGAGCCATCGGCCAATTCGACCTTGGAGGCGAAAGTGCCCTGGCCCCAGCCGAGCAATGCGGCGAGCATCTGGCCGGTCTGGTTGGAGTCATCATCAATCGCCTGTTTGCCGAGGATGATGAGGCCCGGCTGTTCTTCCAGCGCCACCGCCTTCAGGATCTTGGCGACCGCCAGAGGTTCGACGGTCTCGTCGGTCTTGACCAGCACGCCGCGGTCGGCGCCCATGGCGAGGCCGGTGCGCAGGGTCTCGGTCGCCTGCTGCGGGCC
>NZ_JAYSBG010000233.1:0-5674 GCF_041915505.1 Rhodoblastus sp.
ACCGTCAAAGCCTTCGACAAGGACCTCGAAACGCTCGACCGCCACATTTCGGAAATGGGCGGGATCGCCGAAAAGATGCTCGCCGACGCCATGGACGCGCTGGCGACGATGAACACCGACCTCGCGCAGAAGGTCGTCGCCACCGACGCCCGGCTCGATGTTCTGCAGCGGACCATCGAGGATCTGGCCGTGCGCGTTCTCGCGCGCCGTCAGCCGGTCGCGATCGACCTGCGCGATGTCGTTGGCGTGATCCGCATTTCCGCGGATCTGGAGCGCATTGGCGACCAGGCTAAGAACATCGCCCGGCGCGCCACTAAAATCGCCGGGGAATCGCGCATTCCGCGCGCGGTGATCGGCCTGCGCTCAATGGCCGAACTCGCCGCCGCGCAGCTCAACGACGTGCTGGACGCTTATGCGCAGCGCGACGTCGAGCGGGCCAAGGCGGTCTGGAACCGCGACCTCGAACTGGATGCACTGGAAGATTCCGTGTTCCGCGATCTTCTCACCTTTATGATGGAAGACGCGCGCAACATCACCTTCTGCACCCACCTGTTGTTCTGCTCGAAAAATCTCGAGCGCGTCGGCGACCACGCCACCAATATCGCCGAGACGGTGGTTTACATCGTCACCGGAGAGAGCCTGCCCGGCGAGCGTCCGCGCGGCATCGATTCCACGGCGGCGCCATAAGTCTGGAGACGCCTGCGATCCCATTTGGTCGCAGGCGTCTTCGTCTCCATTGTTTTCGCGGCGGAGCCGCGAAAATCCGGCGTTCCCTTTTGGCGCGCCGCTCCAGGGGCCCAATGTTTTCATGAACGAACCGCGCGCATCCGTGATCGGCGCCGCATCCCCGGGCGGGGCGCCGCGCATTTTGGTGGTGGAAGACGAATCGGCGCTCGGCCTGCTGTTGAGCTATAATCTCGAAGCGGAAGGCTATGTGGTCGAGCGCGTCGAGCGTGGCGACGAGGCCGAATTGCGGCTTGAGGAATCGGCGCCGGATCTGGTCATTCTCGACTGGATGCTGCCTGGCGTTTCGGGCCTGGAAATCTGCCGGCGCCTGCGCGCCCGGGAAGCCACCCGAACGCTTCCGGTCATCATGCTGACGGCGCGCGGCGAAGAGGGCGAGCGCGTGCGCGGCCTTTCCGTCGGCGCCGACGATTATGTCGTCAAGCCCTTCTCCGTTCCCGAACTGATGGCGCGCGTCCGCGCGCTGCTGCGCCGGGCGCGGCCCGAACGCGTCGCCGTGAAACTGACCGCGGGCGAACTCGAACTCGATCGCGAGACGCGCCGCGTGCGCCGCGCCGGCCGCGACGTTCATCTCGGCCCGACGGAATTCCGCCTGCTGGAATATCTGATGGAAAAGCCGGGCCGGGTCTTCGCCCGCTCGCAATTGCTCGACAGCGTCTGGGGCATGTCGGCGGATATCGACGAGCGCACCGTGGACGTCCATATCGGGCGGCTGCGCAAGGCGCTGGCCAAGGGCGGTGAGAACGACCCGATCCGCACGGTGCGCGGCTCCGGCTACGCCTTCGATGAGACCTTTGGCCGCGGCGGCGGCTGAGGCGGCTCGATCCATCGTGCTCCAAGCAAAAGGCCGTCGCCGCGAGGCGCCGGCCTTTTGCTTGGAGGATCATGAGAAGGGGCGCTGGGGAGAGGCCGGGGGCCGCGCCGTTCCGCGCCGGACGTTTCGCCGAAGCGACGCTCCGGGCGGGCGCGGTTCGGCAAGGCCGCCGCAGTCAAGCCTGACTAGCATTGGCCTTGCGCGAACCTGCGCCGACGGGTCAGCCCCTCGCCGGCGCCCCTTTCGGGGCGTCAGGCCCGGGCGGCGCGCCGGTCGCGATCGCGCCGGCGATCCTGGGCGGGCTGATAGGCGATGCGGGCATGATACGTGCAATAGGGCCCGAGGCCGATCTGCATCTTTGCGCCGCAATAGCGGAACTCTGCGCTCGCCGGATCGCCCATCGGCCAGCGGCACATGGACTCGCGCAAATCCATGATGGTCACGCGCTCGGACATCGGAATGACGACATCCGCGGCGGCGCGGCGCGGCGCGGGCGCCGGGCGCGTTTCGACGGCCACCGCCAGATTGCCGTGGCTGACCGGCGCGGAGGGCGTCCGGACGTCTTCTTCGGGCCGCGTCTTGGCGCGGGGCCGCGCCGGGGCCGGAACCGGCGATTTCACCCGTCCGGAGAGGCCGAGACGATGCACCTTGCCGATGACGGCGTTGCGGGTGATGCCATGAGACAATTCACCGGCGATCTGGCTCGCGCTCAAACCTTCGAGCCACATTTTCTTCAAAAGCTCGACGCGTTCATCGGTCCAGGACATCGATTTGACCTCCAAACGTTGTGCCTATCGCACCTTGTCGCGGCGCCTCCGGCCCCGCGCTCGCGCCTTGTCCAGCGCAAAAACATTCCATCGCCCCGCCCGACCGGAACAGGCGTCCGATCGACGGCGGCCGGCTCTTTTTCGCGTGCGCCGCGCTGAACGGAATCGCAACCTGTTCGGCTGCGCGGACGCAGTCGTCGGAAACGCTCCGACCGAACGAGGACTGACGAAGCGGGCGCCTCTTTGACGCGCGCTACACGAGATGTCGTAGCCGACGGAAGGAAGACTACACCAGCCGTTGAATCGCGTGCAAGAGTCGCAATGTCGCGTCGCAGGTTTTCCCCAGCCCTTTGCGTCAAATCCGACTGAAGCGGGGGATCGCGCCGATTTGCGTTGCGCGCCCGCGCCGGAACGCGTTTTCGCGCGTCGTTAAAATCATTAGAGATTTGACCTTCCGGCCCGGATTTCCTAGATTGCGGGCCTGACGACGCCGTCCCCGCGGGACGGCGCTTTCATTTTCGGCCTCGCCGCCGCTCACTTTTGGCTTCGCTTCCGCGTTTGGCGGCTGGAGCCCAGGCTGTTGGGAGCACATGACGTGACTTCGGCTCTTCTTCCGACTTACGCGCGGTACCAACTGGCCTTCGATCGCGGCGAGGGCGCTTGGCTGATCTCGACCGAGGGCGAGAAATATCTCGATTTCGGCGGCGGCATCGCCGTCGCCAGCCTCGGCTACAACCATCCCCACTTGGTCGAGGCGCTGACGCAGCAGGCGCAGAAGCTGTGGCACACGTCGAACCTGTTCCAGATCCCGCTCGGCGAAACCCTCGCCCGCCGCCTCACCGAGGCGACCTTCGCGGATAATGTGTTCTTCACCAATTCCGGCGCAGAGGCGCTGGAACTGACGATCAAGATGGCGCGCAAGTGGAATTCGGCCAATGGCGCGCCGGACCGCTCGCACATCATCACCTTCGAGGGCGCCTTCCACGGCCGCACGCTCGCGACCATTGCTGCTGGCGGCAACGCCAAATATCTCGACGGCTTCGGACCCAAAATGCCGGGCTTCGACCAGGTTCCGTTCGGCGATCTCGAAGCGGTCAAGGCCGCGATTGGCCCGCAGACCGGCGCTATTCTGGTCGAGCCGATCCAGGGCGAGGGCGGTATCCGCGTCGGTTCGCCGGAGTTCATCCGCGGCCTGCGCGCGCTCTGCGACGAACACAAGCTGCTGCTGTGTTTCGATGAAGTGCAAAGCGGCATGGGTCGCACCGGAAAATTGTTCGCCTATGAGCTTTACGGCGTGACGCCCGATATTCTCGCCTCGGCCAAGGGCATCGGCGGCGGCTTTCCGCTCGGCGCCGTGCTGTCGACGGCGGAGGCCGGCAAGGGCATGGGGCTCGGCACGCATGGCACCACCTATGGCGGCAACCCGCTCGCCATGGCCTGCGGCAACGCCGTACTCGATATTCTGCTCGCGCCGGGTTTCCTCGACGATGTCGCGCGCAAGGGGCTGTTGCTGCGTCAGGCCTTGTCCGGCCTTGCGGCGGAACATCCCGGCGTCGTCGCCGAAATTCGCGGCGAGGGTCTGATACAGGGCCTGCGGCTGCGGGCGCCGAACGCCGATTTCGCCGCCGCCGCGCGCGCGGAAAAGATCATTGTGATTCCGGCGGCCGACAATGTGGTGCGTATTCTGCCGCCACTGATCGTCTCGGAGGACGAAATCCGCGAGGGCGTGCGCCGGCTCGGCGCGGCCTGCCGTCATTTCGAAATCGCGGCGACGCACAAGGGAAAGCAGGGAGCCAATATATGAATCTGCCGCCGATCGATCCGGCGCGTCGTTGTTTTCTCGATATTGCGGATTTCTCGCTCGACGAGCTGCGCGGCGTTCTCGACCGCGCTGTCGCTATCAAGAGCCGCCGCCGCAAGGGGCGGCCCGCGGCGGACAAGCCGCTGGCCGGCCGCACGCTGGCGATGATCTTCGACAAGCCCTCCACCCGCACCCGCGTCTCCTTCGACGTCGGGATGCGCGAGCTTGGCGGCGAGACGCTGATGCTGACCGGCGCCGAAATGCAGCTCGGGCGCGGCGAGACCATCGCCGACACCGCCCGGGTGCTGTCACGCTTTGTCGACGCCATCATGATCCGCATTCTCGCTCATGAGCATTTGCTGGAAATGGCGGCCTATGCCGGCGTGCCGGTCATCAACGGCCTGACCAAGAAGACCCATCCCTGTCAGGTGATGGCCGATATCATGACCTATGAGGAGCATCGCGGCGACATTGCTGGCGCGCGCGTGGCCTGGATCGGCGACGCCTGCAATGTGCTGACGAGCTGGATTCACGCTTCGGCCAAATTCGGCTTCACGCTCGACATCGCCTCGCCGGAGGATCTGGCGCCGCGCCCCGAGCTGATCGCCTGGGCGCGCGCGCAGGGCGGCGTGGTCAATGTCCTGCGTGATCCCTATGAGGCGGTGCAGGACGCCGATTGCGTACTGACCGACTGCTGGGTGTCGATGGGCGACAAGGACGAGAAGCTGCGCCATTCGCTGCTCGCGCCCTATCAGGTCAATTCGAAGCTGATGCGCCACGCCGCCAAGGACGCCGTGTTCATGCATTGCCTGCCGGCGCATCGCGGCGAGGAGGTCACCGACGAAGTGATCGACGGCCCGCAATCCCTGGTGTTCGACGAGGCGGAAAACCGGCTGCACGCGCAGAAGGGCGTGCTCGCCTGGTGTCTGGAGGAACGGGCGTGAGCTCGGGAACGAGTCGCTTTTCCGCCGATTTTCCGGTCGCCGCCGGGCTGGATGACGCCGTGCTGCCCTTCGCGGTCGAGCCGCTCGATCTGCGCGGGCGGCTGGCGCGTCTCGGGCCGGCGCTCGACGCCATTCTGGCCCGCCACGCCTATCCCGATCCGGTCGCGCGCCTGTTGGGCGAAGCGGCGGCCTTGACCGTGCTGCTTGGCTCCGCGCTGAAGGGGGAGGGCCGGTTTCAGTTGCAGGCCCGCACCGATGGCGCGGTGGACATGGTGGTGGTCGATTTCGACGCTCCGGACCGATTGCGGGCCTTCGCCCGTTTCGACGCCGCGCGGCTGCCGACTTCGGGCGCGGTGAGCCCGGAGGCCCTGCTGGGACGCGGCCATCTCGCCTTCACCATCGAACGGGGCGGCGAGGCCTCGCGCTATCAGGGCGTGGCGCCGATCGAAGGCGGCGCGCTGGAACAGGCCGCGCGGACCTATTTCCAGCAGTCCGAGCAGATCCCGACTTTCATCCGCCTCGCGGCGGGACAGGTCGTCACGCCGTCGGGCGCGAGCTGGCGCGCGGGCGGCCTGCTGGCGCAATTCCTGCCGCATTCCGAGGA
>NZ_JAYSBG010000234.1:0-5630 GCF_041915505.1 Rhodoblastus sp.
GGAATCGGCGATGTCGTGGCCGAGGCGGCGGCGGATTTCTTCGTCGAGCCGCATAACGAACAGGCTCTGGACGCGCTGCTCGCGGAAGTGCGCATCGTCCCGATGGAGGCGGTCAAGAGCGACAGCCCGGTGGCCGGCAAGACGGTGGTGTTCACCGGCGCGCTGGAGAAAATGACCCGCGACGAGGCCAAGGCCATGGCCGAGCGGCTCGGCGCCAAAGTGTCCAGCTCAATCTCGAAAAAGACCGATCTGCTGATCGCCGGGGCTGACGCCGGCTCCAAACTGACCAAGGCGCGCGAATTGGGCGTCGAGGTGATCGACGAGGACGGCTGGCTCAAACTGGCAGGCGCCGAGCCGGGCGGCTGACGAGGCTCTGGCCAAAGGCATATTTGTTCATATATAAACTATCCGTCGACATTCCGGCTTTGGGCCGGGAAGGGGGGATGGGATGGATGAGATCGCACGGCATTTCGATGAGGTCGTGGCGCGGATCAAGGCGCTGCCGGCCAATGGGCCGGCGCAGCCGTCGAATGAATTGAAACTGGCGCTTTACGGCCTGTTTCGTCAGGCGCGCGACGGCGACGTTCATGGCGACAAGCCGGGCGTCTTCGATTTGGTCGGCAAATTCAAATATGACGCCTGGGCGCGCAACCGGGGCATGAGCAAGGACGAGGCGATGCGCGCCTATGTGGCGCTGGCCGAGAGCTTCGCGCGGGACCATGGCGTGACGCTTTAGATCGTTTCGTTGTTTCACGAAAACAACGAAACGATCTGGATTTTTGTTTTGACGCGTATTCGCTTCTCGGACCTACGGTTCTTTACGCGAACCGGTATCCACTTCGCTCGACCCGAAGGGCCGCACCAGCGAATACGCTTTGGAGCAGCGCCTTGCGAAGGCGAGGCCCGCGCTCTATCTGAGGAACGGGCGCGAGCCGAGAGACGCCATGTTCGACGATATCTATAATCGCAAAATCCTGGAGCTTGCGGCCAATATCCCGCTGCTGGGCCGGCTGCCGGCGCCGCAGGCGTCCGCCTCGGCCTATTCGCGGCTGTGCGGCTCCTCGATCACCATCGATCTGTCGCTGGCGGAGGGGAAAGTCGTCGATTACGCCCAGGACGTGAAGGCCTGCGCGCTCGGCCAGGCGGCGTCTTCGGTCATGGGCGGGAACATTATTGGCGCCTCGCCGCAGGAATTGCGCGCCCTGCGCGAAACCATGCGGAAAATGCTGAAGGAAAACGGCCCGCCGCCGCAGGGGCGTTTCGCCGAGGCTGGCTATCTCGAACCCGCGCGCGATTACAAGGCGCGCCACGCCTCGATCCTGCTGGTGTTCGACGCCGTGGCCCAAGCCTTGGACGAAATCGAAAAGCCGCTCGACGCCATCGAACAGGGCGCGGCAGGCTGAAGCGTGTCAATGATTTCAGTCAATGCATTTTTCCCGGTTTGGGCTATAGTGGCGACCGTAGCGAGGGGTTCGACCCTTTCCGCCAATCGGGTCTGATCCTTTGTCGTGACGCCCCGCGAAACGCGAGCTTCCAGTTCGGACGCCGCGGGGCGGACAGGAGGATGTCATGAAAACCCTGCTTCCGGATCTCTGGACGCGCGAATTTATGACCGATCCCTTCCGCGCCTTTGAAAGGGATCTGTTCGGGCGCGAGTTTCCGAAAATGTTCGAAATGCCCGCCATGAAAGAAGCCATGGCTCCGGTTCCGGCGATGAATATCGCCGAGACCGAAACCGCGATCGAGGCGACGCTGGAAATTCCGGGCGTCGACGAGAAGGACATCAAGGTTCGCGTCGAGGGTGACCGTCTGATCGTCTCCGGCGAGAAAATGATGGAGGCCAAACGCGAGGAGAAAGACTGGCGTGTGACGGAGCGTCGTTTCGGTTCGTTCTATCGCACGGTGATGCTGCCGTTTGAACCTGCGGCGGATGCGGTTCAGGCCCATTATGACAGGGGCGTCCTGCATCTGATCATTCAGAAACCCGCCGCAAGGGTGACGGCCGCCAAGACCATCCCGGTCACGGCCGGCGCGCCGAAGGCCGAGGAGCCGCCAACGGCCCATTGACAGCGTAAACAGTAAAAGCATCTGGCCGGCCCCCTCAAATGGGGGCCGGAGCTTTTTGGGGCATGGGCTCGGCGTTCCCCCCTCTCCCCGTGGAACGGGGAGAGGGCGGGGGCGAGGGGCGCGCGCCAGAATACGGGCGAGTAATCACCCTGACCGGACCTGCGCACAGGTCCTCGCGCAGTGCGGACGCCAATCGTCCGCCCGCAGGGCCCCTCACCCCAACCCTCTCCCCGCCAGCGGGGAGAGGGGGCGGCGCGGTTCCGGCCTTCTTTAATCCTTTAAATCCACCCGGATCGCCACATGGTCGGAGGGCTTGTCCTTGCCGCGCAGGTCCCGGTCGATCGTCACGCTTTCCAGCCGGTCGGCGGCCGGGGGCGACAGCAGCAGGTGGTCGATGCGCAAGCCGTTGTTCTTGGGCCAGCAGCCGGCCTGATAATCCCAGAACGTATAAAGCTTGGCCACGTCGGTCGTCGCGCGCAGGGCCTCGGTGAAGCCCAGCGCCTGCAATTCGCGGAATTTCGCCCGCGTCGGCGGCGCATAGAGCGCGTCGGACAGCCAGGCCTCCGGGTCGTAGACGTCGCGGGCGTCGGGGATGACATTGTAATCGCCGCACAGAACCAGCCGCTCCTCATGGGCGAGCAGCTTTTTGGCATGGGCGATAAGCCGGTCCATCCAGGCGAGCTTATAGGCATATTTATCCGTTCCGAGCGGATTGCCATTGGGCAGGTAAAGGCAGCCGACGCGCAGCACCGTCGCGCCCCAGGGAATCACCGCCTCGATATAGCGCGATTGCGCATCGCTCTCGTCGCCGGGCAAGCCGACGGCGATTTCCATCGGCGCCTTGGAGAGGATGGCGACGCCGTTGTAGCTTTTCTGGCCGTGGATCGCGACATTATAGCCGGCGGCCTCGACCTCCATGCGCGGGAATTGCTCTTCCTGGCATTTCAGCTCCTGCAGGCACAAAACATCCGGCTGGACCTCGTGGAGATAGCTCACCAGCGCCTCGACGCGCTGGCGTACGGAATTGACGTTCCAGGTCGCGATGCGCAAGGCTCAGCCCCTTCCCGAGGCGGGGCGCGCCGGCGGCCGGGCGCGCATCAGTTTCGGGGTCGGTCCGTGCGGCGTCACGCCCTCGCGCATCAGGGCGCGGCGTAGGGGCCCGACGGCCGAGAAGAAATTCAGCGCGAAGGCGCGGGCGAAATCGACCGGCAAGGCGTGGACCAGCAGCGAGCGGTTGAGAATGTCGATGCCGCGCACCCGCAGCCCGATATCGCGCGCGCGCTGACGCTCATAACCCTCGAGCGCGCGCGAGATTTCATCCGGCTCGTCGAGATTCACGCCTTCGAGGCAATCGACCAGATTGGCGATGTCGCGCAGGCTGAGGTTCAGGCCCTGCGCGCCGATCGGCGGGAACAGATGGGCCGATTCGCCGATCAAAGCCACGCGCGTGCCGGTGACTTTGGACGTCTTCATCGCTCCCATCGGAAAGGCGCCGAGCGGGCCGTCCAGCGTGATTTTGCCCAGCAGGCCGTGGGATTCGTCCTCGATCTCGGCGGCCAGCGCCTCGGGCGGCAGGGCCTGCAGCCGCAGCGCCTCGCGCGGCGAAACCAGCCAGACCAGGCTGGAGCGGTGCGGCGCGCCCTCGCGCCCTGGCAGCGGGACGAAGGTGAAGGGACCTGAGCGCTTGTGGAACTCGGTCGAAATCTGGTGATGCGGCTTTTCATGCGCGAGCAGCGCGGTCAGCGCCACCTGCGGATAGGACCAGGTGGTCACGGTGATGCCGGCGATCTGTCGGGCCTGGCTGTTGCGGCCCTCGCCGGCGACCACGAATTTCGCCTCGATCTGGCCGCCGGAGGCGAGCCGCGCCCGCGCGCCGGAAAAATTCAGTTCGAATTGGTCGATCAGATCCTCGATCAGAATGATCGCCGGATTTTCGCGCGCGGCTCGGGCCAATTCCGCGACCAGGGCGTTGTTTTCGATATTCTCGCCAAAGGCGTCGAGGTCGATCTCGCGCGAGCGGAATTCCTTCGGGCCGGTCGGGAAGATCGAGCCGGTGTCGTCGATCATCCGGATCCCTTCCATCGGGGCGGAATGAGCGGCGCAGCGCTCCCACAGGCCCAGCGCGCGATAGAAGCGCAACGACCCCTCGAACAGAGCGACCGTGCGGCCGGCGAGGCCGGTCTCGATTTTGCCGACCACGGCCACCTTGCGGCCTTGCGCGGCGAAAGCATGGGCGGCGGAAAGGCCCGCCGAGCCTGCGCCGGCCACCAGCACGTCGCATTCAATTGGGGGGGCTGCAATCGTGGGGCTTGCGATCGGGGTTTTTGCGGTCGGGCCTTCTGTCGCCGGTTTCTTCTTTTCCGTCGCCGGATTCATGGCGCGATCCTTTTCTTCACCAGAATCCATTTATGGCGTGGATTTCCAGAACGGCAAGGCGACTTTGACGACAAGACGATTTGCCGCGCCAACGTGGCGTTAACGCCTCGGCGCCAGTCTCGCCCCATGAATGCGGAAGACCATTTCCTCACCCGGCGCGGCGCGATCCTGCTCGGCGGCGCGGCCGTCCTCGGCGCGGGCGGCGCCGGCCTGTGGCTAGCGCGCCGTCGCGGGCTGTTCGGCCGGCTGTTCAATCCGTTTTCGGCGGAAAATTTCGATCTTCCCGCCGTTCCGGGCCTGACCGACGCCGCCGGCGCGCCGGTTCCCGGCTTTTCGGCGCAGGATATCGCCGGCAAGACGGTCTATCTCAACGCCTTCGCCTCGTGGTGTCCCGCCTGTCGCGAGGAGCATCAGGCCCTGCTGGATTTCGCCCGCTCCGGCGCGACCATCTATGGCGTGGCGACGCTCGACGATCCGGCCAAGACGCTGGTCTATTTGCGTGAGCACGGCAATCCCTTCGCCAAGGTCGGCGTGGACCGCAAGGGCTATCTGTTCCGGGCGCTCGGCGCGCGCGGCATTCCGGCCCATTTCGTCTTCGCCCCGGCGCCGAAACTGACGTTGATGGCGCAGGGGTCGATGGATCTGGCGGAATTGCGCGCCAAAATCCTGCCGGCGCTGGCCTAGTCTTCTGGGGCGTTCGGGACGACCGCGAACCATCGGCTGCAATTGTGATTCGGAAACCCGGCTGGCCGCGTCGCCAGATCAGTACTTTGCCGCGACCGCCGTCGGGCTTTCAGGACGCCACACAGGAACGATCACGTGCAGGATGCCCTGTGTCTCGTAGGCGTTGTAGTTCTGGATGTACACGTCGGTCGCGACGATCAACTGCATGATGATCGGGCCGAAATTGTAGCCAACGAGGCCCCCGAGCGCGAACTGGGCTTGCGCCTCGGGATAGACCAGGCCGCCTAAAGTGCGAATGTTCGGCAAGCCGGGAACATTGAAATCGGTCGAACCAAAGCCCACCGCGCCGAATTCCCACCTGCCGAAGGTGTGGGTTACGGCAAGGTCATAGTTGAACCAGTCGTTGTTGCTGCAGGTCGTGGCGAACGGGATCGCCGTGCATGAGCCCGCATCCAGACGCTGGCCGGCATAAAGGTTGGCCGTGACGTTCCAGCCGCCGCCGT
>NZ_JAYSBG010000235.1:0-5629 GCF_041915505.1 Rhodoblastus sp.
GCGCGTTTTCCCCCACCGCCTGCCGCAAAGCCGGAAGTCCGAGCATGGACGGATATTGATGCGGGCCGCTCCGCAGCGCTTCGGCGCCCGCCGCGACCACCTCGGCCGCTTCGAGACCCTCGGGAAAGCCCTGGCCGAGATTGATGGCGCGATGGCGCTCGGCGAGGCGCGACATGACCTCGAATATGGTCGCGTCGCAGGCGGAAAAGACAGAATTGACCATGGACACGCGCTTTGGACGAGACGGCCTTGAGGCGATGGCCCGTAATCTGGACTTGTTCGCCCTATTTGATCAAGAGGCGAACCTGATGGAAGGCGAAGCAATCGCCGGACGCGCTCGATCCCGAAATCCACGGATCCGCGTCAATATTTCGCAGCCACGGCTGAGCTACTCCCCGTTGGTTGGACAAACTCCGGGGAGATTTAAGCTACTTTCTGGACCGGCGGATCGTTTTCAATCCTGTTCCAATAAATCACTGCAGGCGGCTGCCCTCCATGGGCGGCATGAGGCCGCGGGCGATTATAGAAGGTCATCCAGCGCCCGATTTCGGCCTTGGCCTGCGAACCTGTTTCGCAGGCATGCAGGTAGACGCATTCGTATTTCAGCGACCGCTAGAGACGTTCGATGAAGATGTTGTCGATGCAGCGCCCCTTGCCATCCATCGAGATCCTGGCGTCGATGCGCTTCAGGCGGTCGGTCCAGGCGAAAGACGTGAACTGGCTGCCCCGGTCGGTATTCATGATATCGGGCGCCCCAAATCGGTCGATGGCCTCGTTCAGAGCCTCGACGCAGAACTCGGCTTCGTAGGTGTTCGAGATGCGCCACGCCAGGACCTTGCGCGTGAACCAGTCCATGATGGCGATCAGATAGAGGAAGCCCCGTTTCATGGGCAGATAGGTGATGTCGGCGCACCAGACCTGATTGGGGCGCTCGACCCGCAGCCCCCGCAATAGATAGGGATAGGTCTTGTGTCCCTTCGCTGGGTTGCTGGTGATCGGCTTCTGGTAGATCGGCATCAGCCCCACCAGGCGCATGAGCCGCCGGATGCGCTTCACGTTCACCGAAAAGCCTTCATTCTGCAAATGCCAGGTCATCTGCTGGACACCATAGAATGGCGTCTCCAAGAACTGCTTGTCGATCAGCAGCATCAAAGCGAGGTTCAGTTCTGTCTCGCCCTGCGGCTCGTAATAGAACGATGACCGCGAGATCGACAGCAGGCGACACTGCATGCCGATCGAAAGCGCTGGATGGTCAGGCTCGATCATGCCGCGCCTCACTTCCCGGTCCAGGGTTTGAGCTTTCTGGACAAAAAATCGTTGGCGACCGCCAGCTCCCCGATCTTGGCATGCAAGTCCCGGACAGCGCCCTCGTCGATCTCGGCCTTCTTCTTGGCCCCATGTTCGAAAATGTCGGCCGCTCCTTCGAGCAACGCCGTTTTCCACTGGTGGATCATGGTGGGATGCGCGCCGTAAGCCGTCGCCAGTTCGGCCGCGGTCTTCTCGCCCTTCAAGGCTTCCAGCGCGACGCGCGCCTTAAACGCGGCGTCATGGTTTCTGCGTTTCGACATGCCAGATCTCCTCTCCGTTGGAGACCAGCAGACATCAGATCATAGCGTCCGTCAGTGTCCAATTTTCGGGGGGCTCGATTACAAGAAGACGCCGCAATTGCGCCGCCTGGCGAGCTGGTGATCGCGCGCCCTCGCGTGCATTCGCGCAAAGTTTTGCTGTCGCGCGGGCGTTGAGGGGAAATCTTGTCCCTGCCGCGCGCGGCGCTTATGTCTTTTATTGTCTTTCCCTGTCCAGGACGCTCCCGCATGTTCAAAGTCAAAGGCTTCGCCGCGCAGTCGGCGACGACTCCGCTTGCCCCGTTCAATTTCGAGCGCCGCGATCCTGGCCCGCATGACGTTCAGATCGACATTCTTTATTGCGGCGTTTGCCATTCCGACCTGCATCAGGCCCGCGACGACTGGAGCAATTCGCTCTATCCGATGGTGCCCGGCCATGAGATCGTCGGGCGGATCGTCCGGGTCGGCGCCCATGTCACGAAATTCAAGGCCGGCGATCTCGCCGCCGTCGGCTGCATGGTCGATTCCTGCCGGGTCTGCGAGCCCTGCGACGCCGGTCTCGAACAATATTGCGCCGAGGGTTGCACCCTGACCTATAACGGCTATGCGCGCGACGGGACGACGCTCACCTTCGGCGGCTATTCGGAACAGATCGTGGTCGGGCAGCGCTTCGTCGCCAAGGTTCCCGAAAATCTCGACGTCAAGGCGGTGGCGCCCTTGCTTTGCGCCGGCATCACCACTTATTCGCCACTGCGCCATTGGAAGGTCGGTCCCGGCCAGAAGGTCGGCATTGTCGGCCTCGGCGGTCTCGGCCATATGGGCGTGAAATTCGCCAAGGCGCTGGGCGCGCATGTGGTCATGGTCACCACCTCGCCGGAAAAGGGCAAGGACGCCCTGCGCCTCGGCGCCGACGAAGTGCTGGTCTCGCGCGACGCCGAGGCGATGAAAAAAGCGCGCGGCAGCTTCGATTTCCTGCTCAACACCGTCCCGGTGGGGCATGACATCAACCCCTATCTCGGCTTGCTCAAGCTCGATGGGGCCATGGTGCTGGTCGGTGCGCTCACCGCCCTGGAGCCGGCGCCGCTGGGCGTCAATCTGATCGGCGGCCGCAAAACGGTGGCGGGTTCGCTGATCGGCGGCATGGCCGAGACGCAGGAAATGCTCGATTTTTGCGGCAAGCATAATATCGTCAGCGATATCGAGATGATCGGCATCGGCGAAATCAACGAGGCCTATGAGCGCATGCTGAAGAATGACGTGCGCTATCGTTTCGTCATCGACATGGCCTCGCTCAAGGCGGCCTGACATTGAACGGGGAGGACTTCATGCTCATTCCGGCGCCGAAATCCTCCCTGCTCCTGCTGATCGATTTCCAGACCCGGCTCGCGCCCGCGATCGAGGATGCGGCGGCGGCGATCGCCAATGCGCGGCGTCTCGCGGAAGGCGCCGTCTTGCTCGGCGTGGACATCGTCGTGACCGAGCAGAATCCGGACAAGCTTGGCCCGACTGTGCCGGAATTGGCGGAATTCGCCGGCGCGGCGGTCGCCAAAATGGCCTTTTCCGCCGTGGCCGCGCCGAATTTTCCCAAAGACAAGCTGAAAGACTGCGCGATCGTCGTCGCGGGGTTCGAGGCCCATGTCTGTGTGATGCAGACCGTTCTCGGCCTGTTGGGGGAAGGGCGGCCGGTTTTCGTCGTGACCGACGCCATCGGCTCGCGCCGCGCCGACAGCAAGACCACGGCGCTGCGCCGGGCTGAATCCTGCGGCGCCGGGATCGTGACCAGTGAAATGGTTCTGTTTGAATGGCTCCGCGCGGCGGATCATCCGCGCTTCCGCGATATTTCGCGTCTCGTGAAATGAAAGAGGCGGCGTCAAGCGCCGCCTCTGTTTTGGTCACTGCCCGCAGGCGTCCCAGAAGCCGCTGCGGCGCGACGGGTCGGTATAATACCAGCACAGGCCGGGCCCGGGCGGCTGGCTTGAAATATAGGCGGCCGCGGCCGCTGCCGAGAGCACGCCAAGCGCCGCGCCGGCCGCTATCGCGCCGCCGGGCGCCCACCCATAGGAAGGACGCCGCCAGCCGCCGTAATAGCCGGGACGATAGACGCCTCCTGGCGGACGGCCCCAAGCGCCAACAGGCGGGCGATATCCGGGCGGACGCCCCGCCACGGGCGGACGATGATATCCGCCCGGCGGCGGACGGTGGACGCCTCCCGGCGGGCGATGGACGCCGCCTTGAAAGGCTGGCGAAATCGGCGAGGAAACGGCCGGCGGCGGCAGGGTCATGGCGAAGGACGCGCTGGCGTCGATCAGCAGCGCCAGCGCGCCGGCAAGGGCGGCGGAGGCGCGAATGGAACAATAGGTCATGTCGATCTTCCCTGTTTCGGCGCCGGCCGGGCGGCGCAGCGTCGGCCGATCCGGGGTCAACCGGGCAGTGGGCTCCACGTTCCGCCGGCGCGTCCAGACAAAACGGGCGGCGCTCGGAGAACGCCGCCCGAATCGCTTCCCTGGGAAGCGTCGCTCACATCGACAGGCTGAAGCCGCTCAGCCCGGCATTGGCCTCGAAGCCGGCCTGCATGCCTTGCAATTCGAGAATGACGCCATTGGAATTCTGCATGCGCATCACGCGCGCGCCGCCCGCGATCGCGATGCCGGCGCCGACGGCGGAAAAGGTGCCGACAATGTCGGTCGGCTGGTGGATGTTCAGCGCGCGGCCAACCAGCGTGCCGCCCGAGGCGCCGATGGTGCCGAGCGAAATGCCGCCGATGCGCAGCGGATAGGTGCGACCCTGGAAGGTCAGCGTGCCGCTGCCGCCGCCGATGCCGACGATGAAGCCCGCATTGGCCATGCGGAGACGGACCCTGCCGGTCCCGGCATAGGCGGGGACGCTCGCGGCCATGAAAACGGCGGCGAGGGCGGCGACGCCGGTCTTGAAAATGTGACGACGATTGAGCATGCGAGCCTCCATTGATATGGCGCAGCTTTAGAAGGAAGGAGTCCTCCGGGCAAGCCCGTCGGTCCTGCGAACGCCTTAATCTGGCGGCCTTTTTGACACAGATCACACGCCGCCGCGCCGGATCATGGCCGCGGCGGTCGATTCGGTCAATGGAATGCCGGATTTTTGACGCATTTCCCTGCGCCGGCGCGGGCTGTTGCGGCCCGTCTGCCGGATGGTGGGCCGGGCAGGACTCGAACCTGCAACCAGACCGTTATGAGCGGCCGGCTCTAACCATTGAGCTACCGGCCCCACCGCGGCCCCTGTTTAGACCGATTTCTGCGCCGCTGGCAACGCGCCGGCGCGGCGCCCGTCTTGTTGCGGCGCGGAAGGCGCTTATCTATAGGCGGTCTTCCGCCGGAGGCCTCCATGACGACCAATGCGACGACGAAAACCTTCCCGGTCACGTATAGCGACGAGGAATGGCGCGCGCGGCTCACGCCCGAGCAATATGACGTTCTGCGCCGCCACGGCACCGAGCGGCCGGGGTCCTGCGCCCTCAATCATGAAAAGCGCGCGGGCGCCTTTTTCTGCGTCGGCTGCGAGCAGGAATTGTTCCGGTCGGGCGAGAAATTCGAAAGCGGCACGGGCTGGCCCAGTTTCTTCGAGCCCTTGCCGGGGGCGGTCGAGACCAGTCGGGACGCCAGCCATTTCATGGTCCGCACCGAGGTTCACTGCAGCCGGTGCGGCGGCCATCTCGGCCATGTCTTCGACGACGGGCCCCCGCCGACCCATCTGCGCTATTGCATCAATGGCGTCGCGCTGGACTTCAAGCCGGACTGAACGCTTCGGAAAGCGCCGCGCGCGAATCGCGCGCTGGCGATTTTCCGCGAAAACGGTTATGAGCGCGGCAAGGGATGAGGCTCCCACCAGCTTCAGGGACATGCGATGCGCAAGGTTGTCGGCGCCAAACTGCACGGAATCCACGTGACGGACGCCAATATCGACTATCACGGCTCCATCACGCTCGATCCGGATCATTGCGAGGAAGCGGGGATCCTGCCGCTCGAGTTCGTCGAAATCTGGAACAAGAACTCCGGCGCGCGCATCTCCACTTATGTCATTCTCGGCGA
>NZ_JAYSBG010000236.1:0-5621 GCF_041915505.1 Rhodoblastus sp.
ATCCAATAATCTCGATATATGGATGAAATAAGCGCTCTTTCCGCTTTTGCGGCCTTATCGCAGGCGACCCGCCTGCAGGCCTTTCGGCTGCTGGTGACTCGGGAACCTGACGGCGTCCCGGCGGGAGAACTCGCGCGGCTGGTCGGCGTGCCGCAAAATACGCTGTCCACGCACCTCTCGATTCTGGCCAACGCCGGACTGGTTCATGGCGAGCGGCACAGCCGTTCGATTGTCTACCGCGCCAACTTGGGCCGCCTGCGCGAAGTCGTTCTCTTTCTGCTCAAGGATTGCTGCGGCGGACGCGCTGAGTTGTGCGCGCCACTGATTGCCGAACTCTCCCCCTGCTGTCCCGAAAAAGGCGAACGCTCATGATTGACCGCGTTTTCAATGTGCTGTTCCTGTGCACCGGCAACACCGCGCGTTCGATCATCGCGGAAAAAATCCTCGCCAAGGACGGCGCCGGCAAATTCCGCGCCTTTTCCGCCGGCAGCCATCCCAAGGGCGTCGTCAATCCCTTCGCCCTCAAGGTGCTGGCGGAGGCAGGCTATCCGACCGATGGCGCGCGCTCGAAGAGCTGGGACGAATTCGCCGGCGAGGACGCGCCGAAGATGGATTTTGTCTTCACGGTCTGCGACGCCGCCGCCGGCGAAACTTGCCCGTTCTGGCCGGGCCAGCCCATGACCGCTCATTGGGGCGTCGAAGACCCTGCGGCGGTTGCGGGAGCCGACATCGAGAAAGAGCGCGCCTTCGTCACCGCGTTCCGCTATCTCAAGAACCGCATTACCGCTTTCGCCGCAATCCCGGTCGAACGGCTCGACCGATTGACGCTCGCCGCCCGGCTGAACGAGATCGGACGGATGGAAGGCGCGACCAAAGCCAAATCCGAAGCCTGATTTTTCATTTCCCGGCTCCGCGACCGTCGCCGGCGTCAACGGAATTCGCCCATGTCCACGTTTGAACGTTACCTGAGCCTCTGGGTGGCGCTGTGCATCGTCGCCGGCGTCCTACTCGGCCATTTCTTCCCGCCAATCTTTCAGACCATCGGCGCCGCGGAAATCGCCAAGGTCAATCTGCCCGTCGCCGCGCTGATCTGGCTGATGATCATCCCGATGCTGCTGAAGATCGATTTCGCGGCCTTGGCCCAGGTCAGGGAGCATTGGCGCGGCATCGGCGTGACCTTGTTCATCAATTGGGCGATCAAGCCCTTTTCGATGGCTCTGCTCGGCTGGCTGTTCATCGGCGGTCTGTTCCGCGCCTATCTGCCCGCCGATCAGATCGACTCCTACATCGCCGGGTTGATCCTGTTGGCGGCGGCGCCCTGTACGGCCATGGTGTTCGTGTGGAGCAATCTTTCCAAGGGCGAGCCGCATTTCACTTTGAGCCAGGTGGCGCTCAATGACCTGATCATGATTATCGCCTTCGCGCCGATCGTCGGCTTGCTGCTCGGTCTGTCGGCCATCACCGTGCCTTGGGGGACTTTGATCCTCTCGGTCGCGCTTTACATCGTCGTACCGGTCGTCGTCGCGCAGGTCTGGCGCCGCTCCCTGCTGGCGCGCGGCGGCGAGGCCGCGATTTCGGCGACGCTGAAGCATTTGCAGCCTCTGTCGCTGGTCGCCCTGCTCGCTACTCTGGTTCTGCTGTTCGGCTTTCAGGGGCAGCAAATTCTGGCGCAGCCGCTCGTCATCGTCATGCTCGCGGTCCCGATCCTGATCCAGGTCTATTTCAACGCCGGCTTCGCCTATGTGCTCAACCGGGCGACCGGGGAAGCCCATTGCGTGGCGGCGCCGTCGGCGCTGATCGGCGCCAGCAATTTCTTCGAGCTTGCGGTCGCCGCCGCAATCAGCCTGTTCGGCTTCCATTCCGGCGCCGCGCTGGCCACGGTCGTGGGCGTCTTGATCGAAGTTCCCGTCATGCTGTCGGTGGTCAAAATCGTCAACGCGACCCGCTCATGGTACGAGGCGGGCGCGGCCGTTCGCCGGCGTGGCGTCGGTCGGCAAATCAGCGGAAAGGTCGCCGGCTAAAGCCATGAATGTCGTGATTTATCACAATCCGGACTGCGGCACGTCGCGCAACGTTCTGGCCCTCATCGAAGCGGCCGGCTACCGACCGACAATGATCGAATATCTCAAGACCGGCTGGACCAAGCCGCAGCTTCTCGGCCTGTTCGCCGCCGCCGGCCTGACGCCGCGCGAGGCCTTGCGGACGACGAAATCGCCGGCGGGGCAACTCGGCCTGCTCGATCCCACGGTTCCTGACGAAACGCTGCTCTACGCCATGGTTGAACATCCAATTCTGGTCAACCGGCCCATCGTCTGCACGACGAAGGGCGTGAAGCTGTGCCGTCCGAGCGAAGTCGTTCTCGATCTGCTCGACCGTCTGCCGCCGGGTCCCTTCATGAAGGAGGACGGACAATTGCTGATCGACGTGGAGGGTCGCCGAGTTGGCTAAGATTGTCGATTCCACACCAAATATTGACGAAACCTGCTTCAGTCCGATCGATGAGCGGCGGCTGTTCTCCGCGCCGCGTCCTACCCACGCGCCGCGCATGTTGCTGCTTTATGGTTCGCTGCGAAAGCGCGCCTTCAGCCGGCTGATGACCGAAGAGGCGGCGCGCATTCTTCAGCGCCTCGGCGCCGAGACGCGGACCTTCAACCCGAGTGGCTTGCCATTGCCCGATGATGCCGAAGCCGAGCATCCCAAGGTTCAGGAATTGCGCGACCTTGTCACGTGGTGCGAAGGCATGGTCTGGTGCTCGCCGGAGCGCCACGGCGCGATGACCGCTATCATGAAGGCGCAGATCGACTGGATACCTTTGTCGCTCGGCGCGGTCCGCCCGACGCAGGGCAAGACGCTCGCGATCATGCAGGTCTGCGGCGGCTCGCAGAGCTTCAACGCCGTCAATCAAATGCGTATTCTCGGCCGCTGGATGCGGCTGATCACCATCCCGAATCAGTCTTCTGTCGCCAAGGCCTTCATGGAATTCGACGACAACGACCGGATGAAGCCCTCCGCCTATTACGACCGTATCGTCGACGTGATGGAAGAGCTGGTCAAGTTCACGCTGCTGACCCGGGGCTGCGCCGACTACCTCGTCGATCGCTATTCGGAACGCAAGGAAAACGCCGAGGACTTGTCCAAGCGGGTCAACCAGCGTTCGATCTGATCGCGCTTTTGACCGCAGGCAGGCGGAAAAGAGCGATGATGTCATAGCGTGAAGTTTTTTCGGCATTCCCGCGGCTGGTTTTGACCAGTTTCGGCGGCCCAGCAGCGCATCTCTCGTATCGCACGCTCTCTGGCGAATCTTGAGGCCAGGGACGGGCCAAATGTTTCGGTTCACGTCAGCTTGCCATGACGGTGGCTCTCGTCGGCCAGCGCCTCGATCACGCGGCATTCCCGCACCTGGCCGACGCGGCGGTGCGATCATTTGCGCCAGTTCGTCCCTGAGGGCGGCGAGACGGGCGATGCGCAGGTCCACTTCCGCCAGCCGCGCGCGGGCGATGGCGTCGGCCTCCGCGCAAGGATGACGATCAACGTCATCGATACGGCGATACGCGGCATGGCCTCGGAACCGGCGCCTGTGCGCCGCAAGATCGGTGGCAGGCCGGCCCTAATCGCCGCGTCCGTCATCATTTTCGGCCGCGCACGCTCAGCCCGCCCATTCTGCTCCACGAGCCCGGAATTAGAATTCGATATCCTCTTTGACAGATCCGGAGGACGCACGATATCTGCGGGACCACGCGCGCCCAGGTTATCGCCTGCCTCTATGCGGTATCGAGAGGTCCGCGACCGCAGGCGTCGAAGTTCAAGCGGACGAGCGTTCCTCCCTGCGGGGCCTCGTCGATCTCGACACTGCCTCCGTGCGCCTCCACGATAGCGAGGACAATCGCCAAACCAAGCCCGGCGCCTTTGTTGCTGCTCTGGTCGATCCGATAAAATCGCTCCATCACCTTGGCTCGCATTTCTTTGGGGATGCCAGGTCCGCGGTCGCGCACTGTGTAGCAGGCGCCGGGACCGCTTGTGACCTCGACAGCGGTCCCGGCCGGCGTATGGGAAAGACCATTTTCGATGATGTTTCTCAGAGCGCGGCCGATCGCCTCGCTGTGACCGTGAATCTCGGGGGCGCCAGCGTCGTGAAACACCAGGGATCGCCCACGGGCGACGGCCAGAGGCGTGAGATCGGCCACTACATCACGTGCGACCGCCGTGAGCGGAACAAGCGCCTGTCCGTCGATTTCAAGAGCAGTGGCCTGAGACATGTCGAGCATCTGGTCGACAAGTCGTTTCATGCCGTGCGCATCCCTCAAGAGCTTGGATTTGACGTCACCGTCCGGCAACTTGCCGATGGAGAGAAGCATGATCGCCAAAGGCGTACGTAACTCGTGCGCTGCATTGCCGGCAAACTCCCGAAGCGCGCGGACAGATCGTTCGAGGCGGACAAGCATCCGATTGACTGCGGCGACCAGCGCCTGCACCTCGCGCGATGAAGTCGAGGCGTCGATGCGCGTCGAGACCTGGGCCGGATTGATCTCGTTGACCGCAGCGATCACGACCCTCAATGGCTGGAGTGTGCTGCGAACCGCGCTGATATTAAAAAGCAGGAACATCAGCGACAACAGGATCACGGGAAAGATCACATGGACCCTGACCTCGTTATAGATGACCGGAACAACCGGCCGAAATCCAGCTCCGGAAATCGCGACGCTGATCCAATATGGTTGACCTGACACCATGACGCGGCGGGTTCCCGACAGCAGAAAACGATCCCCCCATTCCTCGCGCTGCGTTCGGATCACCAGAAACGACGCCGGCGCCTCGTCGGCGACCTTCAGGTCACCTGCATCAAATCGTCCGACAACGGCGCCGTCCCGCTCGTGGACCAAGAACGCGCGACGCGTACTTGCGACAAAGGCTTCCTTGAGATCCTTTGGTATAACGCCGTTCTCAGCGCGAATCTGCGGGATAAACTCCGCAATTTGATTGGCTTCGGCAGTCACAAGAAGCTGGTCGAGTTCGTTAGGGTTGTCGACATACATCCAGATTACAACCAGCAACTGGATCAACGTGAACCCAAGGCCCACCAGGGCGAGGCGCAGCGACAGCGTTGCGAACAGGCTTCGAGTCGGAAGCGCCTTCGTCGTCACGTCAGGACTGCTCCTCACCGAGTAAGACATTCGTAGGGGTCCGCCTCTCCGCCAGCATGTACCCTATCCCATGAGCGGTGTGTATGGCGACCTCAGCCCGAGAGCTCGACAGGCGCCTGCGTAAGCGAGAAACCGTGGCCTCGAGCGCGTTTGGCGTCACCGGCGATTCCAATGAATAAAGCGCCTCTTCAAGGCTTTCCTTGGCGACGACGTGATCCACCCGACGCATCAGACGCTCAAGCAGATCGCGCTCGCGCGGCGACAGACGGATCGGCGCGCCATCCACTCGAACCTCACGCCCCACGCTATCGAGCTCAAGGTTAGCCACTTTAAGCGTGACGCCGAGACACGCCCCCGGCCGGCGGAGCAAGGCGCGGCATCTGGCGGCCAGTTCGGGCAGTTCGAAGGGCTTCACCAGATAGTCGTCCGCGCCGGAATCGAGGCCCTTGACACGGTCGCCGAGGCCATCGCGCGCCGTAA
>NZ_JAYSBG010000237.1:0-5607 GCF_041915505.1 Rhodoblastus sp.
TTCGACCTGCTCGAAGGGCTCGGCGCCGAGACCCATGTCGTCGTCACCCGCGCCGCCGAACGAACCTTTGCAGAAGAGATTTCGCCAGACGCCCTGCCGCGCTTGCGCGCCCGCGCGCCGCACTGGCATGAGGTCGGCGAGATCGGCGCGGCGATCGCCTCCGGCTCGTTCCAGACATGCGGGATGATCGTCGCGCCTTGCTCGATGAGGACCCTCGCGGCCGTGGCCTATTGCCAGGCCGACACGCTGCTGACCCGCGCCGCGGACGTCCATCTGAAGGAGCGCCGCCCGCTGGTCCTCATGGCGCGCGAAACGCCGCTCCATCTTGGCCATTTGCGCGCCATGACGGCCGCGACCGAAGCGGGCGCTATCGTCATGCCGCCGACGCCGGCATTTTATTTGAGACCGGAGAATGTCGAGGCCATCATCGACCAGATCGCGAGGCGTGCGATCGACCTGCTCCACGCTTTCCGGCTGCTGACGCGGCCGTGGGGCGGCGAACGTGAGGCGGAGACCGGAATGCGGACGAGGACCGATTGATGGCGGACCATGTCTTGCGCGGCCGCCGATTTCGCGGCGACGAATCCCGTGGCGTCGAGGCCATTCTGTTGGAGCGGATCGACGCCAACCACTGGCGGGCGCGCCTCGCTCCGGCAGGACAAGCCCGCGTCGGCGACCGGCTGCGCTTTGGACAGACCTCCGAGAGCATGGCCTGTCTCCTCTCATTTCTGGACGCGGACATCACCGCCTTGCACGGCGACGAAGCGACGCTGTGCTTCGCCTTTGCCGGCGCCGCGCTCGACGACGCGTTGGAACGGCTCGGCGGCGCGTCCGGTTCCGACCTCTGAGCGGGCTGGCGGGAGGATGCGCCTGAGCAAAGACGCGGGCCGCCGTTCTTCCTAGACCGATGCGAGCGACGCAAAATCGCCGCCGCGATGGAGATCGAGAATGTCCGAGCCGGACTGGCCGCAATGCCTGACCTTATGGCGATGCATCGGCTGCGGATCGATGGGTAATGCCGAAGCCTGCCAAGGGACCTGCGCCTTCAAGCGGCTCATGGTCGTCACCGCCGAGGACCACGCCGAATTGCTCGACTATTTCCTGGCGCTTTCGGAGCGCCGCGACGTCCTTCACGACCTCGCGCGGGCCATCGCCGCCGCCGCCCAAACGGAAGAAGGCTTCGCGCATTCCCACGAGGCGTTGCGGGTTGAAGCGCGCCGCCTGCTTGGCGCGGCGCCCGAGGAAGGCGATCCGCCGCCGCCGATCCCGCCCGATGAGCGCCTTGAAACATGGCGCTGCGCGTCATGCGGTCAAGTCGAGGCGCAGCATGAATGTCTCGGCATCTGCATCCGGCGCAATGGCGATTATGTCACGGGCGAGGACCATGACGCCTTGAGCGCCGGCATCCAGGGCCTGCGCCACGAAACCCGGAAACTGGCCTCCCTCGCGCGGCAGATCGGCTGGTCCAGCCCGCGTCCGGGCCAATTGGAGGGCGCGCGCGTCGCCTTGGGGATGACGGCCCAAAGCCTGCTGCCCGCCGCCTGAGCGCAGGAGGCCATGACAACCTGCGCCGGACTTCAGAAGAAGAATCCGTGCGCGCCCGCGACCGCCCCGGCCACCGTCACAAGCGACAGGCCAAGCAGCACGACATGCATGCGGGTGAGACGCTCGAGCGCCGCCTGCGGATTGGCGTGCGCGATCTGTTCAAAGCGCGGCTCGAATAACGGCTCGATCACGAGCACGACCAACGCGAACAATGTCCAGACGACCAGCATCGCGCCCATCCACCAGAAATGCGGATCGAGGAAGCGCGACCAGAGGTCCATGCGCCAGGTCATCCAGAAGCCTGCCGCGCCGGCGACGGGAATCGAAAAACGGACCTGTGCCGAGAACTGTCGCTCGACAAGTTCGAACAACGCGAGTCCCTCGGCATACGACCGCCGCCGCGCAAGCGGCAGGATGACCAGCGTCACGAAGGCCACGCCTCCGATCCAATGCACGATCGCAAGAACATGGATCGCCCGCGCCAATATGAGATCATCGAATGGCATTTCGTCCTCATTCCGCTCCCGAGTCCGAGGGCAGAGGATTCACGCGCCGCGCGCCGCACTCGGCCTGCGCGGCGCCCCATTCGGACGCGCCGAACCGTCGGGAATCAGCGCGCCGGAAGAGAAAAGCACAGCAGGCCATCACACTTCAACTTGACGGATGCATCGTTGCGATTGCACAAATAAAGCAGGGTTCTGACCGCAATATTTTTGAACTTAAACTGCAATTTATTTCGTTTGTCGACCATTTTCGGATCACCCATAGTGCGCCCCGTAGTCATCGTTTCGCGCTGTTCGATCGATGACTGATACTCACGCCACGATGTCATGATCGCGGGGGTCGCTTGGTCGTCCCCGCGACAGATCACGCGCCCCTATCGAAGGCTATGCCTATGAAAGTGATCCGTCTCGCCGCCTCCCTTCTGATGGGTATGGGGATCGTCTCATCCGCGCTTGCCGCCGACGCGGACGCCGGCAAGCGCGTCTTCAACAAATGCGCGGTTTGCCATACGGCCGTCGCGGGCAAGAACGGCCTTGGACCGTCGCTGTTCGGCGTCGTCGGCCGCCAGTCCGGAACGGTCGCCGGCTACAGCTATTCCGAAGCCATGAAGGGCGCGAACAAGACCTGGAACGAGGCGACGCTCGACGCTTATCTCGCCGACCCGAAAGCGGCCGTTCCCGGAAACAAGATGGCCTTTGCCGGCCTGCCTTCCGCCGATGATCGCGCCAATGTCATCGCTTATCTCGCAACATTGAAGTGACCGCCCGAGGGGCCGTGCGCGCTGACCCGGCGGCGGCTTCTCATCAAGGAACGACGCGAGCCCTTCGCGTCATCGGCGCGCGGAAAATTCGAATTTGGTCGGCGCGCTTTCGAAGCAATGGACCAGATCGTGCGCCCGCTCAAGCTTATCCTCAGGAAGGCGGCAGCCCTGTTGCTGTGGGCGGCCCTGGCCGTTCCCGGCTTCGCGCTCGACAGCCAGTTGGGACACTATCTTGGCCAGGTTCCCCCGGGCGAACTCGCGCCCGGCGCAGACCGCTACGGCCCGGTCGAATCGACCCCGCCGGTCGCGGGCGTTTATGCGGGCGACAAACTCGTCGGCTATGCTTTCGTCAACGCCGACTGGGTGAATTCGACAGGCTATTCAGGGCAGCCGATCCAGATTCTCGAAGGCCTTTCGACCTCCGGCAAGATTACCGGCGCGCGCCTGATGGCGCACCATGAGCCGATCGTCCTGATTGGCATTCCGATCGAGAAGATCAACGCTTTCATTCGCGGTTATGTCGGACGCGATGTCCTCTCGTTGAGTCAGGCGGAATCGGACCGGCCCCCCGTCGATATCGTCAGCGGCGCGACCGTGACCGTGACCGTCATCGCCGAGAGCATGGTGCGTGCGGCGGTCAAGGTCGCCGAACAGAAAGGCATGACCGGACCGGCCGTGGTCAAGCCGGTTGCCCGGGAACTGGATCCATCCCACATCGCGCCGGATGATTGGACCGCGCTGGTCAAGGAAGGCGCGATTGGCCGCCTCAGCATGACCGTTGGCGACGTCACCGCCGCCTACAAACGCGCCGGCAATGAAAACGGCGCGCAAAATCCTGAGTCCGACGATCCCTCAGCGTCCTTCATCGATCTTTATGTGGCGCCCGTCAGCGTTCCCGCGATCGGCAAAAGCTTGCTGGGGGAAACCGGCTATGCGTCTCTCGTCCAATCGCTGGCGCCCGGACAGGGCGCGATCCTGGTCGCGGCCAATGGCGCCTATTCCTTCAAGGGATCGGGCTATGTGCGCGGCGGCATTTTCGATCGCTTCGACGTTTTGCAAGGCGACAGCAGCATTCGCTTTCGCGATCGCGACCATACCCGGATCAGCGACATTCGCGCGGCGGGGGCGCCAGAGTTCCGCGACGTCGACCTCTTTCGCATTCCAGCGGGAACCGCCTTCGACCCGGCGCAGCCGTGGCGGCTGCAATTGCTGGCGCAGCGCCTCTATGGCTCGCGTGACAAAGCTTTCCTGACCTTCGACGTCAACTACCAGATGCCAGAGGCTTATCTCAAGCCCCTGCCCGCGCCGCCCGCAGCCGCGTCGGCGCCCAATCCCTCTGCTCAGCCGATTGCGGCGCCCGCCGCCGCGTCGTCGGCGGAACCGGCGATGTGGCACAGCATGTGGCGGGGCAAGGTCGTGCAAATCAGCATCCTGCTTGTCGCCATCGCTCTGCTCACGCTGATCTTTTTCTTTCAGGACTGGCTTGTGCGGCGTCCGGTTCTTTATGACCGCGTCCGGCTTTCCTACCTGGTCTTCACCTTGGTGTGGATTGGCTGGATCGCGCAGGCGCAGCTTTCGGTCGTCAACGTCCTCGCTTTTCTCAGCGCCCTGCGCACGGATTTCCGCTGGGATTATTTTCTGATGGCGCCGCTGATTTTCATTCTGTGGTTCGCCGCCGCCGCTTCGCTATTGTTCTGGAACCGCGGCGCCTATTGCGGCTGGCTCTGTCCGTTCGGCGCCTTGCAGGAATTGACCAATCGTCTGGCGCGGCGGCTGAAGGCGCCGCAGCTAAAAATCTCCTTCGGAACGCACCAGCGTCTGACCGCCCTCAAATATATCATCTTCCTGGTGCTGTTCGGCATTTCATTGAGCGACCTCGGCCTCGCCGAACGCCTGTCGGAGGTCGAGCCGTTCAAGACGGCGATCATCCTGCGTTTCGCGCGCGAATGGCCGTTTGCGCTTTATGCCGGCGCCCTCGTGGCGGCGAGCATTTTCGTCGAGCGCGCCTTCTGCCGCTACCTCTGCCCGATGGGCGCGGCGCTGGCGATACCCGCGCGTCTGCGGCTGTTCGACTGGCTTCGGCGTTATCGCGAATGCGGCAATCCCTGCCAGCGCTGCGGCAATGAGTGCCCCGTTCAGGCGATCCATCCCGAAGGTCACATCAATCCCAACGAATGCATCCAGTGCCTTCATTGCCAGATGCTCTACCACCACGACCAGAAATGCCCGGTGATGATCCAGCGGCGCCTGAAACGCGAGCGAGTCTCGGCGACATCCGGCGCAGGAGCCGGCCCGGACGCTCTGCCGCCCCGCCGCAAAATCTCGGAAACGCAGTTGACGCCGTAACGCTGTCGCGGCCCGCGCGCCGCATTTTGAAAGTCCAATGTCGCAAGCCGATACGGGGGAGAAGACCATGAGCGAACAAGGCAAAGATCCAAAGACTTCCGAAGCGGCGCCGAGCGTCAGCCGTCGCGGCATTCTTGGCGGAACGGCCGTCGCCGGCGCCGCCGCTCTTTCGAGCGGCGCCGCCTATCTCAATTTCGTGCAGGAGGCCCGAGCGGCCAAATCAGGTTCGCTCAACGCCGAAGTGAAGCCCGGCGATCTCGACGACTATTATGGCTTCAGCAGCTCCGGCCAAACTGGCGAGGTGCGCGTGTTCGGCGTGCCGTCGATGCGCGAACTGGTGCGCATTCCGGTTTTCAACCGGTGCAGCGCCACGGGCTGGGGCATCACCAATGAAAGCCGTAAAATTCTCACCGAAGGCCTGACGCCCGCGACCAAGAAATTTCTTGAGAGCC
>NZ_JAYSBG010000238.1:0-5605 GCF_041915505.1 Rhodoblastus sp.
CGCCGCGCCCCGGGGCCTCATCCTCGGACGAGGTCACAGGTCCAACACAAGAAGATCGCCCTTCGCCCGAGACACGCAGGCGAGGAAATAGCCTTCGGCGCGCTGGGCGTCCGTCAGACGCTTGTCACGGTGATCCGCTTCGCCCTCGAGAATCTTGACCTTGCAGGTCCCGCACAGGCCCTGTTCGCAGGAGGTCGGCACCTTGACTCCCTTTTCCTCCAGAAACGCCGTGACGCTCTTGTCGCCGGGAATCTTGAAGACGGCGCCCGTGCTCGCGATCTTCACATTGAAAACCTTGTCGAGGAGGGGAGCCGAGGCCTTTGCCGTGAAACGCTCGATGTGGATGCGTTCTTCGCTCCAGCCATTGTTCTTGGCCCAGGCGACAATCGGATCGATCCACCAGTCGACGCCGCAGATGAAGAGCTGCGTCTCCTCCGGCTGATCGGCGAGAACCGTCTTCGGATCCAGGCTCTCGCCGCTCGATTCGAGATAAAATGTCGCGTTTTCCGCGAAATCGGAGCCTTCGATCGTGGCGCGGAACGCCCCCGGCGATCCAAGCGCGTTGAGATAGTGGAAGGCGAAGGGGATGTCCTGCGCCTTCAGGTGATCGGCGACGCTCAGGATCGGCGTCACGCCGATGCCGCGCGCGAGCAGCAAGGCGCGTTTGGTGTGACGCGGCACGCGGAAGCGGTTGCGCGGCGGCCCGACCTGGAGGACATCCCCTTCGTTCACGTCGTTATGCATCGCCTTCGACCCGCCGCGGCTGTTCGGATCCTTCCACACGCCGATAATGTAGCGATGACGATCGGTTTCGCTGTTGCAGAGGGAATATTGGCGGACCAATCCTCCCGGGACCGTCACATCAATGTGTGAACCGGCGGAAAAGGCTGGAAGCTCCGATCCATCAGGATCGACCAGCTCAAAGGACAGCATGTTGCTGGCTTCAAGGTTTTTCTTGGCCACAACGACCGAGCGCAAAGCATCGTCCGACATCTCGTCCTCTCGCCTTATCTGAACCTGTCGCATTCACATGCAAGCGAGAGACCAGATCACGATGTCATGCCGCTGCAACCGGGCTTGCCGTCCATGGCGTAAATATTGCTGCTCTTCGGCTCAAACCGTGCTCGGCTTTTCCCCGAAAGCGGGGCGGCGCGGCGTATCGACATGCAGGAAGGCAGGAGCGCCATGGGTCTCGACATCGTCCGGCTCGGCAAATTGCTTTCGCTCGCCGGCAGCCAAAACGAAAGCGAGGCGATCGTCGCGCTGCGCAAGATGCGCGAACATCTCGACTCGGAGGGCCTGACCTTTACCGATCTCGGCCAAAGATTGATCGGTCAGGCGCCACGCGCCCAAAACGCCCGCGCAAAGGAGCCGGAAGCCGCGATCTTCACCGACGAATCCGGCGTCAAATGGCCGAGCCGCGACTCTTACGACAAACATCAAGCTGCGGTCGCCGCGCGCCGCGAGACGGAATGGCGCCAGACCGAGGACGAGCGCGAGGAAATCATTGCACGCTATGGCTCACGCGAGGCGGGCCTTGCGCGCAACCCGCGCGAACAGCTCCTGCATGACGCCGTCGCCGATTTTCTGAAGCCGCTGACGCCGGACCTCGACCCGCCCGGACGTTGGCATGCGAGCCTCGACGGCTGGGATCGCGGCAGCTTTGGGCCGCCCTCCGGCAGGGTCGTGACCCGGATCGAACAGGCTTTCGCGCTGCCGACCACTTTGCGCGAAGCCAAGGAGGAATTCGACGCATGGAAAACGCGATCGCATGAACTTGAAATGCTGATGGGCCGTCCGGACGACAGCCAGCTCGACCTTCCGGCCTTTTATCGGGCCCAGCGCGTCCAGGCGCTTTATGAGCATGAACTGCCGATCCGCTCGATCGACGATCTGCATTTGCGCCTGCAATTCACCGTCGATCCCGAATGGAGCGACGACACCGGCAGGGCGCTGCCGGAAATCGTGCAGGCTTTCGAGGCATTGGTGGTCTCGCCCGCCGGCGCGGAGGATTGACCCGCTCCGAAAAGCTCGACGCCCTCAGCCTTTCTTTTCCGCGATCGCCACCAGTTCCCGCAAGATTGCCCGCGCCCCGCTCAGGCGGTCCTTGGCGCGCTCGAAATCGCCGATGAAGACAATCTTCATGTCGGGCCGCACCTTCGCTTCGGAGCCCTGGCGCGCGATAAAGCGCACCAACCCCGCCGGATTGGCGAAAGAGTTGTTGCGGAAGCCGATGATGATTCCCTTCGGCCCCGCGTCCAGCTTCTCGACATGGGCGCGGCGGCACAGAGCCTTGACGCCGACCAGCGTCATCAATTGCTTCACCTCGTCCGGCATCGGCCCGAAACGGTCGATCATTTCGGCGGCGAAGCTCTCGATCTCGGCCTCCTCGTCCAAAGTGGCGAGGCGACGATAAAGCTGCAGGCGCAGGTCGAGATCCTCGACATAATCTTCGGGGATGGTGACCGGCGTGCCGAGCGTGATCAGCGGCGACCAGGTCTCTTCCACCGCCTCGCCGCCGCCGGCCTTGAGCGCAGCGATGGTCTCGTTCAGCATCTGCTGGTAAAGCTCGTAGCCGACTTCCTTGATATGGCCGGATTGCTCGTCGCCCAGCAGATTGCCGGCGCCGCGCAAGTCGAGATCGTGGCTCGCAAGCTGGAAGCCCGCCCCGAGCGTGTCGAGCGATTGCAGCACTTCCAGCCGCTTCTGCGCCTGCGGCGTAATGGTCCGGTTGACCGGCGTGGTGAAGAAGGCGTAGGCGCGCGTCTTCGAACGCCCGACACGGCCGCGCAATTGATAAAGCTGCGCGAGGCCGAACATGTCGGCGCGATAGACGATCAAAGTGTTGGCGGTCGGGATGTCGAGGCCGGATTCGACGATATTGGTCGAGACCAGCACGTCATATTTGCCGTCATAGAAGGCGCCGACGCGCTCCTCCAGTTCGGTCGCCGCCATCTGGCCATGGGCCATGGTAAATTTGGCTTCCGGCGCATTCTGCCGCAGCCAGGCCGCGACATCTTCGAGGTCTTCGAGGCGCGGGCAGACGAAAAAGCTCTGCCCGCCCCTGAAGCGCTCGCGCAGCAGCGCCTCGCGCAGGATGAGATCGTCGAAGGGCGTGACGAAAGTGCGCACGGCGAGGCGATCAACCGGCGGCGTGGCGATGATCGAGAGCTCGCGCACGCCGGTCAAAGCCAGTTGTAGCGTGCGCGGGATCGGCGTCGCCGAGAGCGTCAGCACATGGACTTCGGCGCGCAGCTCTTTCAGCCGCTCCTTGTGGGAGACGCCGAAATGCTGCTCCTCGTCGATGATGACGAGGCCGAGATTCTTGAAGCTGACATTCTTGCCGAGCACGGCGTGGGTGCCGATGACAATGTCGATCGAGCCGTCGGCCAGACCGGCGCGGGCGGCGCGCATGTCGGCGGCGGAAGCCATGCGCGACATCTGCGCGAGCCTTATCGGAAGGCCGGCGAAACGCGCCGAGAAATTCTTGTAATGCTGGCGCGCGAGCAGCGTCGTCGGCACGACCACCGCGACCTGCACGCCATTGATCGCCGCCGCAAAGGCCGCGCGCAGAGCCACTTCGGTCTTGCCGAAGCCGACATCGCCGCAGATCAGGCGATCCATCGGGCGGCCGGACGTCATATCGTCCAAGGTCGCGTCGATGGCGAAGGTCTGGTCCTCGGTCTCGTCATAGGGGAAGCGGGCGCAGAACTCGTCGTACATCCCTTCGGGCGGCGTCAATTTCGGCGCGGCGTGCAGCGCGCGAGCGGCGGCGATCTTGATGAGGCCCTGCGCCATCTGGCGGATGCGCAGCTTGAGACGGGCCTTGCGCTCTCGCCACGCATTATGGCCGAGCCGGTCGAGCGCGACTTCGGTGTCTTCCGAACCGTAGCGCGACAACAGTTCGATATTCTCGACCGGAACGAACAGCTTGTCGCCGCCGTGGTAGTGCAGTTCGAGGCAATCATGCGGCGCGCCCGCCGCCTCGATATGTTTCAGGCCGATAAAGCGGCCGATGCCGTGATCGACATGGACGACCAGATCGCCCGCCGAAAGCGCCGAGACTTCCGCCAGGAAATTCTCGGCGCGCTTGCGGCGGCGGCGCTGCGGCGCGAGGCGGTCGCCGAGAATGTCCTGCTCGCCGATCAAAGCGAGATCGCCGGCGACGAAACCGGATTCAAGCCCGATCACCCCGAAGGCGACGCGCGCGTCGCGCAGCGCCAAAGCCTGCGACAGCGAGGAAACGACTTCCTGTTTCTTCAGCCCATGTTCGGCCAGAACCGAGCCAAGGCGCTCGCGTGAGCCATCGGTCCAGCCGGCGACGACAACCTTTTTGCCCTCGCCTTGCAGCGCGCGAATATGATCCACCGCCGCCTGAAACACATTGGCGTTTTCGTCATTGCGCTCCGGCGCAAAATTGCGGCCGGCGGCGCCGCCGCAATCGATCACCTTGGTCCCGCCCTCCGGCGCGGCGAAGGGCCAGAACCGCCCCGTGGCCGATTTAGCGAGAGCCTGCGAAAACTCATAGGCCGAGAGGTAAAGCTCGTCCGGCGGCAGCGGCTTGTAATTGCAATTGGCCGGATCGCGCGCATAGACGCTGCGGCGGGATTCGTAATAATCGCGGATCTGGTCGAAACGCTCTTTGGCGGCCGCCTCAGCCTGGGCGTCGAGCAGCAGCGGCGCGTCGTCGATATAATCGAACAAGGTGTCGAGGCGGTCGTAGAGCAGCGGCAGCCAATGTTCGAGGCCCGGCGGGCGGCGGCCTTCGCTGACGGCTTCGTAAAGCGTGTCGCCGCGCGTCTGGGCGCCGAAATGGGCGATATAGCTCTGACGGAAACGCTTGATCGTCTCGGTGAGGATCGGCGCCTCGTTGACCGGCACGAGGTCGAGCGAGCGCAATTGCCCGGTGGTGCGCTGGCTTTCGGGATCGAAGGCGCGGATCGTCTCCAGCACGTCGCCGAAAAAGTCGAGGCGGACGGGGCCGGGCAAAGTCGGCGGATAGAGATCGACGATGCCGCCGCGCAAGGCATATTCCCCGCTCTCGCGGACGGTAGACGCGCGCGCGAAACCGTTGGCGTCGAGCCAGGCGGCGAGTTCGTGCAGATCGACCGAGGCGCCCGGCGTCGCGGAAAAGCTTTTCGCGGCCATGTCCTTGCGCGGCGGCACGCGCTGCGTCAGCGCGGCGACCGTGGTGAGCAGCAGGCGCGGCTTTTCGAAGGAGGAGCGCGTGCGGGCGAGCCGCGCCAATGCGGTCATGCGCTCGGCGGCCACGGCGGAATTGGGCGAGACGCGGTCGTAGGGCTGGCAGTCCCAGGCGGGAAATTCGAGGATTTCCGCATCCGGCGCGGAGAAGGTCAGGGCTTCGCGGAACGCGCGCAGGCGCTGACTGTCGCGTGCGACATGGACCAGAGCGCAGGAACGGCCCTCGGCGGCCTTGGCCAAGGCGCGGGCGAGATCGGCGGCGACGAAGGCGTCAAAGCCTTCCGGCGCGCGGGAGAGGATGAGCGAGCGGCCTTTTTCCAGTTCGGCGCAGGCGCGGTGAAGATCGTTCATGGGCAGAGGTCGAATGTCGTGATGTTGCCGCCCCTCCACGCGGGGAGCGGGA
>NZ_JAYSBG010000239.1:0-5563 GCF_041915505.1 Rhodoblastus sp.
AGGTCATGGCGCCGAAAGCCAGCGTCAGATCGGCCCGGTCGCGGAAGGCCGGATCGAAGCCGTCCGGGCCGCCGATCATCATCGCGCAGACCGGCGCGCCGGCGTCGCGCCATTCGCCCAGTTTCCTCGCGAAATCCTCGCTCGACAGGTTCCTGCCGCGCTCGTCGAGGCAGATTTTTCGCGCGCCCTGCGGCAGCAAAGCGTCGAGCGTGGCCGCCTCCTCCGCCTTGCGGTCCTCGGGCCGGCGCGCGCGCGATTCGTCGATTTCGCGAAGGTCGAAGCCGTTGAAGCCGATCTTGCGGCCGCCGGCGACGCAACGCTCGGCATAACGCGCGACCAGTTCGCGCTCCGGGCCCGCCTTGAGCCGCCCGACGCCGACCAGAAGCAGTTTCATCGCCGAAGGGCGCCCATCAGCTCCGCTTCTCGCCCGGACGGTCCACGCCCCACATCTTTTCCAGATTGTAGAACTGGCGCACTTCGGGCCGGAACAGGTGAACGATCAGGTCGCCGGCGTCGATCAGCACCCAGTCGCAGGCCGGCAGGCCCTCGACCGACGGCGTCCCCGCGCCCACTTCCTTGAGCGCCTTGACGACCCTGTCGGCCAAGGCGCCGACCTGGGTGGTCGAGCGGCCGGTGGCGACGATCATCCAGTCGGCGATGGAGGTCTTGCCGGCGAGATCGATCAGCACGACCTCATCGGCCTTGAGATCGTCGAGCGCGGTCAGGACGGCGCGCATCGGCGGGCTAAGGGCGGCGGGATCCAGTCCTTTCGCCGGCTGCGGCTCCGCTCCGGTCATTTGCTTGGCAGTCAGGCGCTTAATCCTCATCATTCGCGCGGTCACGGCGCGAAACAGGGTTGAGGCGCCTAAAATGCCGATCCGCGTCGCAAGAATCAACCTTTGGCGTCACGATCAGCGCCCGGTCAGCGTTTCCCCTGGGGATCGTCCTCGCCGCGCTCGCCGATGAACCGCACCGCGAGCGGATAGCCGGGGGCGCTGGCGGCCATGGACGCCGAGAAATGCAGCGGCGTGCATTGCTTCACGGCGGCCAGAATCGATTCGCGCACGTCCGCGGCGGCGAGGCCCTCCCCGGCCTTGACATAAGTGATGCGCGGCGCGCCCATCACGCCGCCCTGGCCGTCGAAGGCGAATCGGAGCGTGACCTCGACCGTCTCGCCACGCTGGGGCAGCGGCGGCGACCAGCAGGCGGCCAATTGCTCGACAGCCTGTTTCGGACGGTCGATCACCGGCGGCGGCTTCGATCCACCATCGTCGCGATGCTGGTCGAGAATTTTGCGGACCGTGATCACCATGCCCTGCGACATAGACGGCGGCGGCCCGGAGGGCAGCGGGCCGGCGGGCCCCTCCTGCGGCGCGGCGGGCGGCAGCAGCGGCGAGATGAGCCCTTCCGAAAGCGGCGGCGGGCCGAATGGCTCGGAATAGCCCTGATTGAAATAGATGGTCGCGCCCGACGGCGGGAGGAAAAGGGCGCCCGGAGGCGGACGAACCGGGCGAAAGCCCCGATAGGGATGCGGCCGCCACAGCCCGCGCCCGCCACACCAGGCGTCGCCGAGCGGAAACGCCAGAACGGCGCATAACAGAACAAGGATCAGCCGACCGGGAGCCATGATTTCCACCCGCCCTGCCGACAGCAATAGGCCAAGGCTTCCGTAAGTCAATCCAGCGCTAAACCGACTGGGCGGCCTTGCGCGCCTTGGCGAGCAGATCTTCGGCTGCGAGCGGCGCCGCCGCGCCCGGCTCAGCGACCAAAGCCCCGAAATCCAGCGCCAATGCGACAAGCACGGCGAGCGCCGCCAGCTCCTCGCGCGGATCGCCGCCCCAACGGATCGCCATCCCGACCGCATCCTCCGCGAGCCCATATTTCGCCCGCGCCTCCGCCTCGACCTCCTGGAAGCGCAGGTCGAAACCGGCGTCCTCGCCGTCGAGCGCACAGGGGATATAGCCCTTGCTTTTCAGGGGAATGTAATCGTCATCAAGAACCACCTTAAAGCCGAGCGGATCGAGCGCGCCTTGCAGCGCCTTGCGCGCGGGAACCGCCTCCCGCTTCAGAAAAGCCGTCAAAGCGCGCGCCATGATCCCTCCCCTCGTCCTGGTTCGGGACCCGCCAAGCATTGATCGGGCCACAGCCGCGCGCGGCCCGGCGACGACAATTTGTCGCGAAGCCACCCATGTCAGCGAGATTAACGCCGCTTCTTCGCGCGCAATAGGGTCGAGGACAGAGGCGAGCGTGGCCCGTGTAGCACGATCAAGGCGGGCGGGCGGCGTAGCGGCAGCGATTTCGCCTCCGCCTCAGGCAGGCGGCGGCGCGCGAACCAGCTTGCCGCGATCCCACGTTCGGCGTGATGGGTCGCGCCGGGCCGGTCGATCACCAGAATCGGCATCTGGCGCGCAATGTCCTGCCAGCGTTGCCAGCGGAAAAAGCCGGCGAGATTGTCGGCGCCCATGATCCAGACGAAATGCACGCCCGGGCAGGCGCGGCGCAGGTAAGCCATCGTCTGATAAGAATAACGCGCGCCGATCTTCTGCTCGAAGCCGGTGACGACGACGCGCGGATGGCGCATGATTTTGCGCGCCGCCGCCATGCGCTCGGCGAGCGAGGGAAGACCCTCGCGCGATTTCAGCGGATTGCCCGGCGTCACCATGACCCAGATGCGGTCGAGATCGAGGCGCTTTAACGCCAGATCGCACACCAAAGCGTGGCCGGCGTGCGGCGGATTGAATGACCCGCCGAACAGGCCGATGCGCATGCCGCGCGCAAAAGGCGGCAGGTTCATGCGCGGGTCTGGCCCTCGCCATGCACGACATATTTGAAGGAGGTAAGCTGCGCCACGCCGACCGGGCCGCGCGCATGCATCCGGCCCGTGGCGATGCCGATCTCGGCCCCGAAGCCGAATTCGCCGCCATCGGCGAATTGCGTCGAGGCGTTGTGGATCACGATGGCGGAATCCACCTCGCGCAGGAATTGCTCGGCCTTGGCGGCGTTTTCCGTGACGATGCAATCGGTGTGATGCGAGCCATAGGTCTCGATGTGGTCGATCGCGCCCTGCACGCCGCCGACCAGTTTCACCGAAATGATCGCGTCGAGATATTCGGTCGACCAGTCTTCTTCGCTCGCCGGCTTCACCCGCCCGTCGACCTGCCGCGCCGCTTCGTCGCCGCGCACTTCGCAGCCGGCGTCGAGCAGCAGCCCAACCAGAGGCGCGAGCAGGCGATCCGCCCCGGCGCGATCGACCAGCAGGGTCTCCGCCGCGCCGCAAACGCCGGTGCGCCGCATTTTGGCGTTGAGCAGGATCTTTTCCGCCTTGGCGAGATCGGCCTCGGCGTCGACATAGATATGCACAATGCCTTCGAGATGAGCGAAGACCGGCACGCGCGCTTCCGATTGCACGCGCGCCACCAGGCTCTTGCCGCCGCGCGGCACGATCACGTCAATGGCGCCGTCGAGGCCGGTCAGCATGGCGCCGACGGCGGCGCGGTCGCGGGTCGGAATCAAAGCGATGGCGTCGTCGGGCAAGCCCGCCTCGCGCAGGCCCTCGACCAGACAGGCGTGGATCAGCCGCGAGGAATGGAAGCTCTCCGAACCCGCGCGCAAAATGGCGGCGTTGCCCGCCTTGAGGCACAAGGCGCCGGCGTCGGCGGTGACATTGGGCCGGCTTTCGAAGATCACGCCGACCACGCCGAGCGGCGTCGCCACGCGATCGATCTTCAGACCGTTGGGGCGTTCGAACCGCTCCAGCAGGCGGCCGACCGGATCGGGCAGGTCGGCGATGTCGTCGAGGCTCTGCGCCATGCTGGCGATGCGTTTTTCATCCAGCAGCAGGCGGTCGAGCAGCGCCGGGCCGAGATTTTTGGCGCGGGCGCTCGCCATGTCCTGCGCATTGGCTTCGAGCAATTCGGGCGCGCGGCGGCGGATGACGAGCGCGGCGGCCCGAAGCGCGTGGTTCTTCTGGTCCGGCGACGCCAGCGCCAGCACCCGCGCGGCCTTGCGCGCCCTGCGGCCGATGGTCCGCATCAGCGCATCGAGATCGCCGCCTTCGCCTTCGACAATTTTCAGGTTTTCCATCGCCTTGACCAGTTCGTCCCCGACGGCGGTGAGAGATCGCCGCCGCAGCAGATGTGATTTAGCAGAGTGCGCGGCCGCCGCCAAATGACGGACGGCGCGCCGTCCCTATTCTCCGCTGGCCGCGGCGCAGTTCTCGGCGCGCCACGCGGCGAGCCAGCTCTCGATCCGCTCGCCGGCGCCCTCCCGCTTGAGCCAGACGAGCAGAGCCGGCCCTTCGGCGGAAATCATGAACAGGCCGTCCATTCCCTTGGCCCGGTGCAGGGTTTCGACCGCCTGCGCCGGCGTCTGCACGATCGGGCCGGCGACATTGAACGAGGTATTGACCGCAACCTCGACGCCGATCCGCCGCCCCAGCGCCTGCAGATAAGCATGGACGACCGGATCGGTCTTTTCGCGCACGATCTGCACGCGGGCGGTGCCGTCGGCATGAATGACGGCGGGGACGCGTTCGAGCGCGATCGGCTTCGCCCGCGCCGTCAGCACCATGTAATTATAGGCGTTGTAATCGTCAGCGGCGGCGCCGTCGGAGAGTTCGAACAATTCCAGCACCGCGCTGAGGGTCGCCATGGGTGCGAGCGGGCGGATCGCTTCGCGATATTTGACGCGCTGGTTCAGCGTCTCGCGGGTTTGCGGATTGCGCGGATTAGCGAGGATCGAGCGATGGCCGAGCGCCCTCGGCCCGGTTTCCGCCGGCCCCTGAAACAAGGCGATGACGCCGTCCCGCTCCGTGATGAAGGCCATCAGGTCGGCAATGGCCGCGATGTCGCCCGCGCGCGAGACGTCGCCGATTTCGACGCTGGCGACATCGGACGCGCCGCCGAACGCGGCCTGGATTTCCGCGAGACGCGCGGCGCGCCCGCAATAGAAGGCGTGCTCCAGCCTCGGGCCGAGGCCCACGCCGGCCTTGGCGGCGAAGGCATAGGCCGCGCCGATGGTGACGCCGGAATCGCCTGGAACCGGCGGAACCCAAAGACGCAGCCGCGCCGCCCGGCCGAGGGCGCGGCGGTAATAGGCCTCGTCGAACCGTTCCAGCAGCCGCATATTGGCCACCGCATTGAGCGCCGCGCCTCCGGTCAGGACCAGTTGTTCCGCGCCGGTTTCGCGGATCAGAGCGTCGATGACGTGAAACAGCCCATCCTCGAACACCAATTGCGTCGCCGCCGCCTTATCCAGCCGCTCCTGCGTGTTCGACCGATGACATATGTCTTCGACCCGCAGCACGGAATCCGGGTTCCACATCTGCTCCGGCGCAATGGGCGCGCCCAGAATGTCGATCAGGTCTTGCGTATAAGGCTTGTACAACATGCTGCGCGGCCAGTTCGCCAGCGACCGGTTGAGGCGCAGGTCGCCGCCGGGCCGAAAGTCGAAAATCGCGCGCAGCCTTTGATAGTAAGGATTGGTCGCGCGGTTCATGTCGCCATAGGCGGTCGCGCCCATATAGCGCCCCTCGCTGCTCAGCGCGGTCCAGCCGCCCTGGCTC
>NZ_JAYSBG010000240.1:0-5556 GCF_041915505.1 Rhodoblastus sp.
TCTATCAGAAGGCCGAGCCGGGCTTTGTGGAGAAATATTTCGCTTTGCTCGCGGCGGGCGGCTCCAAACATTATTCCGAGCTGCTGGCGCCCTTCGGGCTCGACGCCCGCGATCCGGCGTTCTGGGCCATCGGCCTGTCGATGATCGAGGGGCTGATCGACGAATTGGAGGGCCTGTCCGCCTGACGCCTTCCGGACGCCGCCCCATGGACGCCCCATGCTGATCGCCCTGCTGTCATGGCTGGTGTTGTCGTGGCTGTTCGCCGTCGCGGCGTTGGCCGTGTTCAATCTCGTTTTGGTGCGCTTCATCCAGCTTCTGGTCCCGCCGATCGGCCGTTTTGTCGAGATCGGCGGGCTGAGGTTGCATCTGGTCGACAGCGGCGAACAGCCGGGGCGGGAGGGGCCGCCTCTGCTGTTCATCCATGGACTGCTCGGCCAGCTCAACCATTTCTCCTATGCGCTGGCCGAGCGCTTTCCCGAACGGCGCGTGGTCCTGATCGACCGGCCGGGTTCGGGCTATTCCGAACAGGGTCCGGCGCAGACGCTGAAGGCGCAGGCCGAGCTTCTGGCGCGGGTCATCGACAAGCTCGGTCTGGAAAAGCCGCTGGTGGTCGGCCATTCGCTCGGCGGCGCGGTGGCGCTGGATCTGGCTCTGAACCATCGCGAGAAAATATCGGGTCTGGCCTTGATCGCGCCGCTGACCCATCTGGAGGCCGAGCCGCCCAAAGCCTTCGCGGCTCTGTCCCAGCGCAGCCGGCTGGCGCTGTGGTTTGGCGCCTGGACGCTCGGCCCGGCGGCGACCCTGCTGCGGGCGGGCGTGGCGCGCGACGAGGTGTTCGCCCCGGATCCGATGCCGGCCCGGTTCTGGAGCAAGGGCGGCGGCCTGCTCGGCGCGCGACCCGCGGCCTTGCTCGCGGCGTCGAGCGACATCGTCACGCAGCCGACGGAATTGCCGGGGATGATGGCGCGTTATGGCGCGCTCGACCTGCCCATCGGCGTGCTGTTCGGCCTGGGCGATCCGGTGCTGGACCCGGATCGCCAGGGCGCGGCTTTTTGCGCCGCCGCGCCGGGCGCGACGCTGACGAAAATCGCGGGCGGCCATATGCTGCCGGTGACCCGGCCGGCGGAAACCGAGGCTTTCATTCGCGGCGTCCTGGCGCGGCGGATCACTGGGGGAAAATGACATGGCGTTCAAAAATGTTCTGGCGGCGGCCTGCGCGCTGGCGGCCTCGACCGTCGCGGCCGCGGCCTTCGAGCTGAAAAGCCCGGATATCGCGCCGGGCGGCGGCGCGATCGCGGAAACCTTCGTTTACAAGGGCTTCGGCTGCGCCGGCGGCGATCTGTCTCCCGCTTTGGTCTGGAAAAATCCGCCGGATGGAACGAAGAGCTTCGCGATGCTGGTCCATGATCAGGACGCCCCGACCGGCGGCGCCGGCTTCTGGCATTGGGTGGTCTATGACATTCCGGCAAGCGCGACCGGCCTGCCGCAAGGCGTCGGCAAGGACGGCAAGGGCCTGCCGGCGGGCGCCAAGCAGCTCACGACCGATTTCGGCGTTCCCGGCTATGGCGGCCCGTGCCCGCCCAAGGGCGACAAGCCGCATCGTTATAATTTCACGGTCTATGCGCTGAAGACCGACAGACTGGAGCTGCCGCCCAAGGCGACGGCCTCGCTGGCGGGCTTCCTCATCAACGCCAACGCCCTGGGCAAGGCCACGCTGACCGGAACCTACGGCCGCTAAGCGTCCGCCGCGTCGGTGGGGAGGAGCCTCTTATGAAGGATGACGAGGCCAATCGCTTCGGCGCGCGCGCGGTCCGCTATCTGGCGGTCGGGGCGCAGGCGGGCGGATTCGCCGCGCGCCTCGCCGGCGGCAGGCTGTTGGGGGCGACGCGGGAAAGCGACGCCGAGGCCCTGGCGCGGGCGCTCGGCGGGCTCAAGGGGCCGCTGATGAAGGCGGCCCAGCTCATCGCCAATATCCCCGAAGTCCTGCCGGCCGACTACGCCGAGGCGCTCGCCAGTCTGCAGAGCGAGGCCCCGCCGATGGGCGCGGCCTTCGTCCGCCGCCGCATGGCGTCCGAACTCGGCCCGCATTGGCGCGAGCGCTTCGCCGCCTTCGACCTCCAGCCCGCCGCCGCCGCGTCACTCGGCCAAGTGCATCGCGCCCGCACGCTGGAGGGGGCGGATGTCGCCTGCAAGCTGCAATATCCCGACATGGCCTCGGCGGTGGAGGCCGATCTCGCCCAGCTCGATTGGGCTCTGGCGTTGCAGAAGCGGATGGAGCCGGCGATCGACGCCAGCGAGGCGGCGCAGGAAATCGCCGAGCGCCTGCGCGAGGAGCTGGATTATCGCCGCGAGGCGAAACAGGCGACGCTCTACCGGGCCATGCTGGCGGGGCATGAAGACATCCGCACGCCGGCCGTCCACGAGGCGCTGTCGACCGGCCGGCTGCTCACCCTCGACTGGCTCGAAGGCGAAAAAGTGCTGAATTTCGTCGCCGCGCCCGAGGAGGAGCGCAACCGGATCGCGCGGGCGATCTTCAACGCCTGGTGGGCGCCTTTCGCCCATTACGGGGTGATCCACGGCGATCCGCATCTCGGCAATTACGCGGTCTTTCGGCGGGACGGCGCCGTCGGCGGCATCAATCTGCTCGATTATGGCTGCATCCGCATCTTTCCGACCGCCTTCGTCGGCGGCGTGGTCCAGCTCTATCGGGGCCTGCGCGAGGGCCGCCGCGACCAGATCGCCGAAGCCTATCGCATCTGGGGCTTTCGCGGCCTCAATGACGATCTGATCGAAATCCTGACGCTGTGGGCGCGGTTCATTCTCGGCCCGCTGCTCGACGACCGCGTCCGCACCATTGCGGATGGGATATCGCCCGGCGCCTATGGCCGGCGCGAGGCGATGGAGGTGCGGCGCCTGCTGCGCGAAAAGGGGCCGGTCACCATCCCGCGCGAATTCGTGTTCATGGACCGCGCGGCGATCGGGCTCGGCGGCGCCTTCCTGCATCTCGCGGCGCGGCTGAATTTCCATCGCCTGTTCGAGGACGCCTTGCAGGATTTCGACCTCGCGGCGCTGGCGGCGCGGCAAGGCGAGGCTTTGGCCGAAGCGGGGCTGTAAGGCCGGCTCGGGATGAAATCTCTTATTTTTACGACGCCGCCGGAAAAATTGCGGCGGAAAGGCGGCGCCTACCTTATAACAGTTGCCTTGCTCTGTGCCTTTTGGGAAAACAGGGCCGGCAAGGCTGGACAAAGAGAACAGGGGCCTTCCCCAGGGAGAGGAACATGGCGGCGAACCAAATGACCGAAGGCGACGCGCTCGGCCATTCTGACATGGACTATCCGGCGCATCTCGCGACCTACCGGCTGTTCACCTCACTGGTCAAATGGGGCACGATTTTTGTCGTCCTGGTCCTCATTCTTCTGGCCTTCATCACGCTCTGATCCGCAAAAACAGCCGCGCGCCGGGCTTTTCGGGACCTGCGCGCCAGACCTGTCAAGACCCGCCCCCCGCGGGCCAGTTGGAGTCATTCATGCGCATTGCCGTTCCCGCCGAAACCGACGCCATGGAAGCGCGCGTCGCGGCGACGCCAGAAACCGTCAAGAAGCTGATTGGCCTCGGCGCTGAAGTGCTGGTCCAGTCCGGCGCGGGCGTGGCCTCCGGCCTGCTGGACGCCGACTACGAAAAGGCCGGCGCCGCGATCGCGCCGGACGTGTCCTCGACCATGGTCGGCGCCGATATCGTGCTCGCGGTGCGCCGGCCCTTCCCGGCCTCGCTCGCCGGGGTCAATCATGGCGCGGCCGTGCTCGCCATCATGGACCCCTATGGCCATCATGACGCGCTGGAGGGCCTCGCCCACGCCCACGTCCAGGCCTTCGCGATGGAGCTGATGCCGCGCATCACCCGCGCCCAGGTGATGGACGTGCTGTCGTCCCAGGCCAATCTCGCCGGCTATCGCGCGGTGCTCGACGCGGCGGCGGAATATGGCCGCGCCATTCCGATGATGATGACCGCGGCGGGCACCGTCCCGGCGGCGAAGATCTTCATCATGGGCGTCGGCGTCGCCGGCCTGCAGGCCATCGCCACCGCGCGCCGCCTCGGCGGCATCGTCACCGCCACCGACGTCCGCCCCGCCACCAAGGAGCAGGTGGAATCGCTCGGCGCCAAATTCCTCGCCGTCGAGGACGACGAATTCAAGCAGGCGCAGACGGCGGGCGGCTACGCCAAGGAAATGTCCAAGGAATATCAGGCCAAGCAGGCGGCGCTCACCGCCTCGCATATCGCCAAGCAGGATATCGTCATCACCACCGCGCTGATTCCGGGCCGGCCGGCGCCGCGCCTCATCACCGCCGACATGGTCGAATCCATGCGTCCGGGCTCGGTCATTGTCGATCTCGCGGTCGAGCGCGGCGGCAATTGCGAACTGGCGCAGCCGGGCCAGATCGTGGTCAGCGAGAATGGCGTCAAGATCGTGGGCTGGCTCAACACGCCGGGCCGCCTCGCCGCCACCGCCTCGCAGCTCTACGCCAAGAACCTGCTCGCGTTCCTGGAGACCCTGATCGACAAGGACAGCAAGTCTCTCAAGATCGACGGCGAGGACGAGCTGGTCAAGGCGACGCGGCTGACCTTCGGCGGCGTGATCGTCCATCCTGCCTTCGCGGCGGCCTGACGCCGCCTTTTCTGGCCTTGGCGCAGGCGCCGGGGTCCCGCCATTCGAAACCCGAGCCTTGGCGCCTGCGCCAAGGCCCCCATCCTTCGAAACCCGAGAGGGAATTCATTTCATGGCCAATGACGCTCAAACGCTCGTCGACGCCGCAAGGACCGCGGCGCAGAACGCCCGCGCCGCCGCCGACGCCGCGCAGGCTTACGCCGATCAGGTCGCCCAGACCGCCCATGTCGCGGACGCCGCCGGCGCGGCCGCCCATATCGCCAGCGGCGGCGCGATCGACCCGTTCGTCTTCCGCCTCGCCATTTTCGTGCTCGCGGTTTTTGTCGGCTATTACGTGGTCTGGTCGGTGACGCCGGCGCTGCATACGCCGCTGATGTCCGTCACCAACGCCATTTCCTCGGTCATCGTCGTCGGCGCCTTGCTCTCGGTCGGCGTGGACGCCGCCGACGCGCTCGACAGCGGCCCGGCCTGGGCGCGCATTTTCGGCTTCATCGCGCTGATTCTGGCGTCGGTGAACATTTTCGGCGGCTTCCTCGTCACTGAGCGCATGCTCGCCATGTACAAGAAGAAGGGCTGAGGTCCATGAACGTCAATCTCGCGGCCTTTCTTTATCTCGTCTCGGGCGTCCTGTTCATCTTCGCCTTGCGCGGCCTGTCGCATCCCACCACCTCGCGCCAGGGCAACCGCTACGGCATGATCGGCATGGCGATCGCCATCCTGACCACGCTGGCGCTGAAGGCGCCCTCGGGCTTTTCGGGCTGGCTGCTGGTGGTCTTCGGCCTGCTGATCGGCGGCGGCTTCGGCGCCGTGCTGGCGCGGCGCATCGAAATGACCAAGATGCCGCAGCTCGTCGCCTTCTTCCACTCGCTGGTCGGCCTCGCCGCCGTGCTGGT
>NZ_JAYSBG010000241.1:0-5553 GCF_041915505.1 Rhodoblastus sp.
CCCCGGCGCATTCCTTTGCTGCTTGTTCCGCTTGCCTTTCCGCCTGGAGTTCGATGATGGAGATTGTTTCGACCAACAAGTCGCACGGCGGCGTTCAGGGCGTCTATCGCCACGATTCGCGCGAGACGAAATGCGCGATGACCTTTTCGGTTTTCACGCCGCCGCAGGCCGAGCGCGGCCCCGCGCCCGTGCTGTGGTATTTGTCCGGCCTGACCTGCTCCCACGCCAATGTCACCGAAAAGGGCGAGTTCCGCGCTGCGGCCGCCAAATATGGCGTCATCATCGTCGCTCCCGACACCTCGCCGCGCGGCCCCGACGTGCCGGACGAGCCGGATAATTGGCAGTTCGGCTCGGGCGCCGGCTTCTATGTCGACGCCACCCAGGAGCCCTATTCCAAGAATTACCGGATGTATTCCTATGTCACGGAGGAATTGCCGGCGCTGATCGCGGAGCATTTTCCGGCCGACATGAGCCGCCAGGGCATTTTCGGCCATTCGATGGGCGGCCATGGCGCGTTCACCATCGCCCTGAAACATCCCGACCGTTTCAAAAGCTGCTCGGCTTTCGCGCCGATCGCGCAGCCCTCGACGGCCGGCTGGTCGCGACCTTCGCTGGAGAAATATCTCGGTCCCGACGAGAAGACGTGGCGGCCCTATGATTCCACTTTGCTGATCGAGGATGGCGCGCGCTTCAAGGAATTCCTGGTCGACCAGGGGACGTCCGACAATTTCCTGAAGGACGGCCTCAGGCCCTGGCTGCTGGAGGAGGCCTGCGCCAAGGCCGGGATTCCGCTGGTCCTCAACATGCGCGACGGCTACGACCATTCCTATTATTTCATCTCGACCTTCATGGCCGACCATATCGCCTGGCACGCCGCGAGGCTCTGACTTCCGCGACGCCGCTATTCCATTGCCGCCCGGCCGCAAGCCGGGCGGTTTTTCGTATCAAACCCTTGTCGCATCTTTGTAATATGGAAGTGATGGAGTGGCGCGCCGCGGCGCCCGGCGCATTCCGCGCGACGCCGCTTCGGCATGACGTTCAGAACCGGCGGAGATCCACAATGGACGATTTGGCGCAAACCCCGGACCTTGCGGACGCCGAGACCAAACGCGACGACGCCAAGGGCGCGGGGCTGGCCGCTTCGCCCGCGCGTTTCGTCAATCGCGAATTGTCCTGGCTGGCCTTCAACCGCCGCGTGCTCGAAGAGGCGCTGAACGAACGCCATCCCTTGCTGGAGCGCCTGCGTTTCCTGTCCATTTCCGCCAACAATCTCGACGAATTCTTCAACGTGCGCGTCTCGGGCGTGATCGAACAGCTCGAGGCCGGCGTCGATTCCGTGAGTTTCGACGGCCTGAGCCTGTCGCAGCTTCTCTCCGAGAGCCGCCGCCAGGTCGAGGCCATGACCGCCGATCAGCTCGCCGCCTGGCGCGGGCTGCGGGCGAAGCTGGAACAGGTCGGCGTCGCGGTGGTCCCGCGCAGCGCCTGGACCGAGGCCGACGCCAAGGCGATGGAGGATCATTTCCTCCATAACGTCTTCCTCGCCGTCACGCCGATCGCCATCGACCCGACCCATCCCTTCCCCTTCATTCCCAATCTCGAACTGTCGGTGGCGCTCGACGTCCATCGCCGGGACATCGAGAAATCGTTCTGCGGCCTGATCCGGCTGCCGGCCAATCTCAAGCGCTTTGTCGCCCTGCCCGCGACCGGAGCGGCGCAAACCCGGTTCGCCACGCTCGAAGACATCGTCACGGCCCATGCCGACCGCCTCTTCCCGGAATGCGACTTCGCCAGCGCCGGCCTGTTCCGCGTCATGCGCGACCTCGACATCGAATTCGCCGGGGACGCCGACAATGCCGACGACATGGTCGAAAGCTTCGCCAAGGCTCTGCGCGAACGCCGGCGCGGCAATGTGATCCGCGTCGAATTCAGCCCGCAGACGCCGCCGGCGATGCGCGATTTCATCGCCAGCCAGTTGAAGCTGTCGTCGCTCGGCGACCTCGCCGTGCAGGACCAGCTCGCGCTGGCGACCCTGTCGCAGGTGGTGGGCGCCGAGCGCCCCGAGCTGAAATTCACGCCCTTCGCGCCGCGCTATCCCGAGCGCGTGCGCGAATTCGAAGGCGATTGCTTCGCCGCGATCCAAAACAAGGACTTCATCGTCCACCACCCCTATGAGGCGTTCGACGTCGTGCTGCAAATGCTGCAGCAGGCGGCGCGCGACCCCAAGGTGATCTCGATCAAGCAGACGCTCTATCGCACCTCCTCCAACAGCCCGATCGTCGCGGCGCTGATGGAGGCGGCGGAGGCCGGCAAGTCGGTCACCGCTCTGATCGAACTCAAGGCCCGCTTCGACGAAGAGGCCAATATCCGCTGGGCGCAGACCATGGAGCGCGTCGGCGTCCAGGTCGTGTTCGGTTTCGCCGAATTGAAGACCCACGCCAAATTGTCGATGGTCGCGCGCGAGGAAAACGGCGAGATCGTCACTTATTGCCATATCGGCACCGGCAATTACCACCCGATCACCGCGCGCATCTATACCGACCTCTCGGCCTTCACCGACGAGCCGGTCTATGGCCGCGACGTGGCGAAAATCTTCAATTTCATCAGCGGCAACGGCGCCCTCGCGCCGCTCGAGCGCCTGTCGATCTCGCCCGGCAATATCAAGAAGCGCCTGCTCGATCACCTCAAGCGGGAGATGGAGTTCGCCCGGCGCGGCGAGCCGGCGGCCTTCTGGGGCAAGTGCAATTCGCTGGCCGATCCGGAAATCATCGACGCGCTCTATGAGGCGAGCCAGGCCGGCGTGAAGATCGAGCTGGTGGTGCGCGGCATCTGCTGCCTGCGTCCGGGCGTGCCGGGCCTGTCCGAGAATATCAAAGTGAAGTCAATCATCGGGCGTTTTCTGGAACATTCGCGCATCTACGCCTTCGGCGGCGGCAAGAAGCTGCCCCACGCCGAGGCGTCGGTCTATATTTCCTCCGCCGATCTGATGCCGCGCAATCTCGACCGCCGCGTGGAAACGCTGTTCCCGATCGAAAACCCGACCATGCACGAACAGGTGCTGAACCAGGTTCTACTCGCCAATCTGCTCGACAATGAGCAGAGCTGGGACGTTCTGGAAGACGGGACCAGCCGCCGCGTCGTCCTCGCGGAGAACGAAGAGCCCTTCAACGCGCAGAATTATTTCATGACCAATCCGAGCCTGTCGGGCCGCGGCGACGCTTTGGCGCAATCCGCGCCGCGCGATCTCGCGCGCTACAGCGATTCGCTCTGAGACAGCGCGTCGCCTCGCTGCGAGCCGGCGCGCGCCCGCCTCGACAAACAACCGGCCGCCCCGCATAGTCGGAGCGGCTTTTTCATGCGAGGTCCGGCCGATGCGGCGTTCGCCTGTGCTTTTCACGGCTTTGGCCGCCGGCCTCGCCGTTCTGGCGGGGGGCTGCTCCCGCGCCGACCATGCCGCGACGCTGCGCGCGACCCTCGCCAAGATCAGCCTGCCGCCCGGCTTTCATATTGCGCTTTACGGCCTCGCGCCCAATGCGCGCGGCCTCGCGCTGTCGCCGGACGGCAAGACGCTGATCGTCGGCTCGTCGGGCGACAAGGTCTACCGGGTCGCGCTGGGGCCGGACCGCGCCGAATCGGTCGAACCCTTCGCCCCCGGCCGGAAATTCACTCTGCCCAACGGCCCCTGTTTCGCGCCCGACGGAACTTTGTTCCTCGCGACTTTCGACCGCATCCTGCGCTTCGCCCCCCGCCCCGGCGGCGGCTGGGACGAGGCCAATCCGCAAACCATCGTCGCCCCCGGCGCGCTGATCCCGGCGGATGAAAAAAAGCAGGGCCACGGTATGCGCGTCTGCCGGATCGGGCCGGACGGCAAGCTCTATGTCGCCGTCGGCCAGCCGACCAATGTCCCGACCAAGGCCGAGCAGAAGGTCTTCGTCCAATGGGGCATGGGCGGCATCGTCCGCTTCGACCAGGACGGCGGCAATCGGGAGATTTTCGCGGACGGAATCCGCAACAGCGTCGGGCTGGATTTCGAACCGCAGACCGGCGTGCTGTGGTTCACCGACAATCAGGTCGACGGCATGGGCGACGACATTCCGCCGGAAGAGCTGAACAAGGCGCCGCGGCCGGGCCTGAATTTCGGCTTTCCCTGGTATGGCGGCGGCCATGTCCGCACCAAACTATGGGCCGACGAAACGCCGCCGCCTGATGCGGTTTTCCCGGAAATCGAACTCACCGCCCATGCCGCCGACCTCGGCATGATCTTCACCCAGGGCGCGTCTTTTCCCGCCGATTGGCGTGGGATCTTCATCGCCCAGCACGGCTCGTGGAACCGAAGCGTCCCGATCGGCGCGCGCGTGATGTTCGTTCCCTTCCACGACGGCAAGCCGGGCCCGGCCGTCCCCTTCGCCGAAGGCTGGAACAAGGGCGACGGCTCCTATTCCGGCCGCCCGGTCGCTCTGGCCGAATTGCCGGACGGGTCGCTGATCGTCTCGGACGATCAGGAGGGCGCGCTCTATCGCATTTTCTACGATGGGAAGTGAATTTTACCGCCGGCCGCCCGCCATGGCTTCGGCTTCCGGCCGTTCGCGCAGCGCCAGCATCGCCCAGACGCCGAGGAACGGCCCGATGGCCAGCGTCGCGAAAGCATAGCGCCAGCCGAGCGCGTCGACCGCATAGGGCATGAGGTGAATGCTGATCAGGGTCAGCAGGAAGCCGACGCAGGTTTGCGCGGTGAGCATGGCCCCGCGCAGGCTCGGCTCGCAAAGCTCCACCGTGGAGGCGGAAAATTGCGCCGAATCGGCGATCACGCTGACGCCCCAGACGAAGCCGACCGCCAGCACCGCCCAGGCCGGACCCGCAAAGGCGAAGCCGATCAGCAGGCAGCACAGGCCGGAAACCGCCATGGCGACGCTGGTGACCAAAGTGCGCCCGAGCCGGTCGGCGAAAAAGCCGCCGAGCAGCGCGCCCAGCGCGCCCGAGCCGACGATCAGAAAAGTGGCGAGCGCCGGATGCAGCGGCGGCGCGTCGCCATAGCGGGCGTGAAAGCTCGCGGCGACAAAGGCCCCGATCCAGGCCCACATCGCGTAAAGCTCCCACATATGGCCAAAATAGCCGAAATTGGCGAGGCGCAGCGGAACCGAGCGCCAGCCCAACAGCACATTGGACCAGTGGAATTCCGGCGCCCGCGCGACATTGGGCCCCAGCCCGATAAAGCCGGCAAACAGGGCGGCGAGCAGCGCCCCGGCGCTGGCGAACAGGATCGGCCCGCGCCAGTCGAGCCCACCGACCGCCGCCGCCAGATGGGGCGAGGCGGACCCCAGCGTCAGCGCGCCGACCAACAGGCCGATCAGCAGCCCGAGATCGCCCCGCGCCCAGGTCGCGGCCATGGCCATGCCGACCGGATAGACCCCCGCGAGGCTGATCCCGGTAAGGAAGCGCAGAACCGGCGCCAGCGGCGAAACCGGCGGCAACAAAGCGGCGGCGCCGGTGCAGAGCGCGGCGGCGAAGGCCGAACAGCGGAACAACAGCCTTTTGTCGATTCGGTCCGGCAAGGCG
>NZ_JAYSBG010000242.1:0-5550 GCF_041915505.1 Rhodoblastus sp.
GCGACGCCGCCGACGACGATAGCGAGCATTTGCTTGAAGGAGTGCGGAATGCCGAGCGCGTCGAAGATCGCGATCGGCGTCAGCAGGCCGACGAGATGGCCGAAGAAAATGACCAGAATGCCGATGTGGAACAGGTTGGAGCCCCACATCAATTGCTTGCGGCGCAGCAACTGCGACGAGCCCGAGCGCCAGCTATATTGCTCGCGGTCGAAGCGGATCGCGCTGCCGAGCAGGAACACGGTCAGGCAGAGATAAGGATACCAGCCGAACAGCAGGTGATTGAGATAGTCAGCCATGGCGACCGTCCTCCGGCGCTTGGTGAGATTGCGCTTGGTGAGAATGCGAATGGGTGAAAGCGGTGCGGGGCGTCGGGTTTTGAACGATTCCCGGCGCCGGGCGGCGCGCCTGGCGTAATTTGGCGGCGAGCCCGTCATGGCCGCAATCGCCCTCGGCCGGCGCGCTGAAATCAACCGCCGCCTCGTCATAAGCGGCGTCGAGCGCGGCCAGATCGTCCGGCGCGGGGTCCGGCTCGGCGCGCAGGATTGCGAGCAACTCCGCGTCGGGCTCAACTTTGGCCATAGCCGCCAAAGCGCGGAACACGGCCTCATAAGGCGTCTGGCGCTTGTGCAGCCGCTCGGCCAGAACCGTGAAGACATGGGCCGGCTCGGCCAGCAGAGGCAAAGCCTCGGCGGGATCGAGCGTGGACAGGAATTCGAGGAACAAAGGCGTGAAATCCGGTAGTTCGTTATCGACGCCGGTCAAGCCCTTGGCCTCGTAAAGCGCGCGCAGATCGACCATGGCCTGCCCGCGGTCGCGACTTTCGCCGTGAACATGCTCGAACAGATGCAGCGAGAGCGACCGCGTGCGGTCGAACAGCAGGACATAGCCTTCCTGCACGTCATAAAGTTCGCGGCTGCGCAGGTCGTGGACGAGAGTCAGCAAGGCGGCGCGCTCGGACTCGGGAACGAGACGCTCGGCCGCAATGGCCTCGCCGATCTCGTCGAGGGCCGCGACCATATCCTCGGTCGGATAGGACAGCAGCGCGGAAAGGGCTCTGAAAATGCGCATCAGGCGACCTCCTCCGGCTTGAAGATTTTCGGCGTCTTGTTGCCGCCGAACAGGCTCGGCGTCTCGCCTTCCGAACAGCCGTTGCCGAAGCTGAAGCCGCAGGAGCCGCGCAGGTCATAGGCGTCTTCGGCCCATTCGCGATGCGTCGTCGGTATGACGAAGCGATCCTCGTAATTGGCGATCGCCATAATGCGATACATTTCCTCGATCTGCTCGGCCGTCAGGCCGACTTTCGCGGCGACCGCGTCGTCGATCATGCCGTCGATGTTTTTTGCGCGCATGAAAGCGCGCATGGCCAGCATGCGCTCCAGCGCCAGCGCCACCGGCGCCTCGTCGCCTGCTGTGAGCAGATTGGCGAGATAGCGCAGCGGAATGCGCAAGGAGCGGACATCCGGCATGTCGCCGTCCATGCCCATCTTGCCGGCCTCCGCCGCGGCCTGAATCGGCGACAGCGGCGGCACGTACCAGACCATCGGCAGGGTGCGATATTCGGGATGCAGCGGGAAGGCGATCTTCCAGTCCATTGCCATCTTCCAGACCGGCGAATTTTTCGCGGCCTCCAGCCATGCGTCCGGCACGCCGTCGGCGCGGGCCTGTTCGATCACCTTCGGATCATTCGGATCGAGGAAGATTTCGAGCTGCGAGTGATAGAGCTTGCTCTCGTCCTTGACGCTCGCGGCGGCCTCGATGCGGTCGGCGTCATAGAGGATGACGCCGAGATAGCGGATGCGGCCGACGCAGGTTTCCGAGCAAACCGTGGGCATGCCGGCCTCAAGGCGCGGATAGCAAAGGATGCACTTTTCCGATTTTCCGGTCGACCAATTGTAATAGATTTTCTTGTAGGGGCAGGCCGAGACGCACATGCGCCAGCCGCGGCATTTGTCCTGATCGATCAGGACGACGCCGTCCTCCTCGCGCTTGTAGATCGCGCCGGAGGGGCACGACGCCGAACAGGCCGGATTGAGGCAATGTTCGCACAGGCGCGGCAGATACATCATGAAGGTGTTTTCGAACTGGCCGTACATCTCCTTCTGCACGCCCTCGAAATTATAATCCGCCGAGCGCTTGGAGAATTCGCCGCCGAGAATCTCCTCCCAGTTCGGACCATTCTCGATCTTCTCCATCCGCTCGCCGCTGATCAGCGAACGCGGGCGCGCGGTGGGGAAGGCTTCGAGTTCGGGCGCCTTTTGCAGGTGCTCGTAATCGAAGGTGAAAGGCTCATAATAATCGTCGATTTCCGGCAGGTCCGGATTGGCGAAAATCTTCGCCAGCACCCGCCATTTGGCGCCCATCTTCGGCTCAATCGAGCCGTTGGCATTGCGCTTCCAGCCGCCGTTCCATTTCTTCTGGTTTTCCCACTCGCGGGGATAGCCGACGCCGGGTTTGGTCTCGACATTGTTGAACCAGGCGTATTCGACGCCCTCACGGCTGGTCCACACATTCTTGCAGGTGATGGAGCAGGTGTGGCAGCCGATGCATTTGTCGAGATTGAGCACCATTGCGATTTGCGCGCGGATTTTCATGATGTCAGCTCCTATTCCGCAACGTGAGTCAGAGGGCCGCGCGACGCGCCCTTGTGATTTGGGTCGAGCGGCCGTTCGAGCCAGTCGATCTTCTTCATCTTGCGCACGATCACGAATTCGTCGCGGTTCGTTCCGATCGTGCCGTAGTAGTTGAAGCCATAGGCCTGCTGGGCGTAGCCGCCGATCATGTGTGTCGGTTTGAGCACCACGCGCGTCACGGAATTGTGGATGCCGCCGCGCCGTCCGGTGGTCTCGGAGCCCGGCACGTTCACGATCTTCTCCTGCGCGTGATACATCAGGCACATGCCCTGTTTCACGCGCTGCGACACCACCGCGCGGGCGACCAAGGCGCCGTTGGAATTATAGGCTTCGATCCAGTCGTTATCGACGATCCCCGCCGCTTTCGCGTCCGTCTCGCTGATCCAGACAATCGGTCCGCCGCGCGACAGCGTCAGCATCAGCAGATTGTCGGTATAGGTCGAGTGGATGCCCCATTTCTGGTGCGGCGTGATGAAGTTCAGCACCACCTGCTTTTCGCCGTTCGGATGCTTGTCGATCACCGGTTTTACCGCGCGGGTATCCACAGGAGGGCGATAGACGCACAGCGCCTCGCCGAAGGCCCGCATCCACAGATGATCCTGATAGAGCTGCTGGCGCCCGGTGACGGTGCGCCAGGGGATCAGTTCGTGGACATTGGTGTAGCCGGCGTTGTAGCAGACATGCTCGCTTTCGAGCCCCGACCAGGTCGGCGCCGAAATGATCTTTCGCGGCTGAGCGACAATGTCGCGGAAGCGGATTTTTTCATCCTCTTTCGGCAGAGCGAGATGGCCGTGATCGAGGCCAGTGGTCTTGCCGAGCGCCTCCCAGCTTCGCACCGCGACCTCGCCATTGGTCTCCGGCGCCATCATCAGCACGGCTTCGGCCGCGTCGATGGCGGTCATCATGCGCGGCAGGCCCTTGGCCGGCCCCGCCTCCACCGCGCCATTGAGCTTCCTGAGATTCTCGACCTCCTCATGCGTCTCCCAGGCGATGCCCTTCACGCCATTGCCCAGCTTGTCCATCAGCGGGCCGAGCGAAGTGAAGCGCTCGTAGATATGCGGATAATCGCGCTCGACCACGCTCACCGCCGGCATGGTCATTCCGGGGATCGCGGCGCATTCGCCCTTCTTCCAGTCCTTCACGTCGAAGGGCTGCGCGATCTCGGCCGGCGAGTCATGCATGATCGGCGTCAGCACGACATCCTTCTCGACGCCGAGCACTTCCGGCGCGACCTTGGAAAAGGCCTTGGCGATGCCCTTGTAGATCTCCCAGTCCGAGCGCGATTCCCAGGCCGGATCGACCGCCGCGCCGAGCGGATGGATGAACGGGTGCATGTCGGAGGTGTTGAGATCGTCCTTCTCGTACCAGGTCGCGCTCGGCAGCACGATGTCCGAATAGACGCAGGTGGTGGACATGCGGAAATCGAGCGTCACCAGCAGGTCGAGCTTGCCTTCCGGCGCCTCATCGCGCCACGTCACGTCCTGCGGCTTGGCGCGGCCTTCCTCGCCGAGATTCTTGCCCAACACGCCATGCGACGTGCCGAGCAGGTGCTTGAGGAAATATTCGTGACCCTTGCCGGATGAGCCCAGCAGGTTGGAGCGCCAGACGAACAGGTTGCGCGGCCAGTTCGCGGGATTATCCGGGTCGTCGCAGGACATTTTCAACTCGCCGGAAACCAGAGCCTGCGCCACGTAATCCTTCGGCTCCAGCCCCTTTGCGGCGGCTTTGGCGGCGATGGTCAGCGGGTTCTGTTCAAGCTGCGGCGCGGAGGGCAGCCAGCCCATGCGCTCGGCGCGCACGTTATAGTCGATCATGGCGCCGTCCCACGGCCCGACCGGCGCCGTGGGCGAAAGGAATTCCTTCGGGCTCAGCGTCTCGTAGCGCCATTGGTCGGTGTGGGCGTAGAAGAACGAGGTGCCGTTCTGCTGACGCGGCGGACGGCCCCAGTCGAGCCCGAAGGCGACCGGCGCCCAGCCCGATTGCGGACGCAGCTTTTCCTGTCCGACATAATGCGCCCAGCCGCCGCCCGACTGGCCGACGCAACCGCACATGACCAGCATGTTGATCACGCCGCGATAGTTCATGTCACAATTGTACCAATGGTTCATGCCCGCGCCGATGATGACCATCGAGCGGCCCTTGGTCTTCTCGGCATTGAGCGCGAATTCATTGGCGACGCGAATGATCTTGTCGCGCGAGACGCCGGTGATCTTCTCCGCCCAGGCCGGCGAATAGGGCGCGTCGTCGTCGAAGGTCTTCGCGACATTGTCGCCGCCGAAGCCGCGATCCACGCCATAATTGGCGAGGAACAAGTCATAGACCGAAGCGACCAGAATTGCGCCCTCGACCGTCGCCAGCCGGGCCGCCGGGATGCGGCGGTTCAGCACGCTGTCGTGGTCGGTATGGGTGAAATGCTCGTGTTCGATATTGCCGAAATAAGGAAAGGCGACATCGACCAGTTCATGATCGCGGTCGGCCAGCGACAGCGCCAGATCGACCGGCGCGCCATCGGAGCGTTTCGCTTCGAGATTCCACTTGCCCTGCTCGCCCCAGCGGAAGCCGACCGTGCCGCGCGGTGCGACCAACTCGCCGGAGCCGACGTCGAAGGCGAGCGTCTTCCATTCGGGATTGTTGGTCTCGCCGAGCGCGCCGTCGAGATCGCTGGCGCGCAGGAAACGGTCGGGCACAAGTCTGCCGTCCTGCCGGACCAGCTTCACCAGCATCGGCATGTCGGTATAACGCTTCAAATAATCGACGAAATAATCGACCTTCCGCTCGACATGGAATTTCTTGAGGATGACATGGCCGAAAGCCATGGCGAGCGCGGAATCCGTGCCCTGTTTCACCGACAGCCAGATGTCGCCGAATTTCGCGGCTTCGGAATAATCCGGGCAGATCACCGCGCTCTTGGCGCCGCGAT
>NZ_JAYSBG010000243.1:0-5543 GCF_041915505.1 Rhodoblastus sp.
GTCGTCGGCGAAGATTTCCAGCTCCGGCTTGGTGACGATTTCCGCCTTGTGCGACAGCAGCATGGCGCGGCTGAGCTGGCGCGCGTCGGTTTTCTGCGCGCCCTGCGCGACCTTCACGCAGCCCTGGTAGACGCCGCGCGAGGAGCCGGCCAGCACGCCGCGAAAGATCTGGTTGGAAGTGGTGTTCGGGACCGCATGGTCCATCACCGTCGTATTGTCGCAATGGCGTTTGTTGGCGACCATATAGGCGGCGTCGATCCCGGCGTGCGCCTCCTCGCCGGCGAGTTTCAGCAGCGCCTCGTGGCGGGCGAAATGACCGCCCTGCGAAAAATAGAAGCCACGATAGATCGCCTTTTCACCGATTTCGCCCACGGTCGCGGCGGTCTGGCGCGCGGCGGCGGCGAAATTTTCGAGGCGGATGTGATTCAGCTTCGCATTGGCGGCGAGGCTGACTTCGCTGACCACCGTCGCGAAGCTTGGCGCGCCGTCGTGCGTTTCGAATAAAGTCGCTTCCGCGCCCTCTTCCAGCACGACCAGAAGACGAAGATGACGGCCGTCGGCGGATTTCTCGTCAAACCCGCTCCAGTTGAAGCGCAAATGCAGCGGCGTGGCGAGCTTCACGTCTTTGGGGACGTGGAGGACGAGGCCTTCTTCCATCAACGCTGTATTGAGATTGATGATGGGATGATCGGCCTGCGGGTTGACGCGGCCGATGATTCCGGCGAAGGGCGAGTCCTTTTCAGCCAGGATCTTGCGCAGGCTCTGGGCGCCCATGGCGCAATAGGACGATTTGGAATCGTCGAGCACGCCATTCTCGAAGGCCGCCACGCAGGCGCCGGGAAGCTCCGGCGGCGCGTCAAAGGCGTAATCGACCGACACCGCTTCATGCAGCGCCTTGGCGAGATCCGAATAGCGCCAGGCCTCGACCCGGCGGTTTGGCAGGCCGACATGGGCGAATTTTTCCGTCGCCTCGTCGATCAGGGCGCCGAGCCAGGGCGCAGCTTCGCTGCGCCGCGCCGCCGCGTTGGCGAGGAGATTGTCGAGCGAGACCACTTTTGCCATGTCGCCCTCACGCGGCTTTGTTGATGACGGCGTCGTAGCCATTTTCTTCGAGTTGCAGAGCGAGGCTCTTGTCGCCAGACAGCACGATCTTGCCGCCCGAGAGAATGTGGATCACGTCCGGCACGATATAGTCGAGCAGCCGCTGGTAATGGGTGATGACGAGGAAGGAGCGATCCGGCGCGCGCAGCTTGTTGACGCCTTCCGCGACCAGTTTCAGCGCGTCGATGTCGAGGCCGGAATCCATTTCGTCGAGGATCGCCAGCTTGGGCTTCAGCAGCGCCATTTGCAGGGTCTCGTTGCGCTTCTTTTCGCCGCCGGAAAAGCCGACATTGAGCGGGCGCTTGAGCATGTCTTCCGAGATGTTCAGCTCCTTGGCGGCGGCGCGCACGGTGCGCAGGAATTGCGCCGCGTCGAGCTCCGGCTCATTGCGCAATTTGGCTTGCGCGTTCATCGCCGTCTTGAGGAAATTCATGGTCGAGACGCCGGGAATTTCCATCGGATATTGGAAGGCGAGGAAGATGCCCTTCGCGGCGCGCTCTTCGGGGGAAAGCGCGGTGACGTCCTCGCCGTAGAAATCGATTTCGCCGCCCGTCACTTCATAGCCGGCGCGGCCGGCCAGCGTATAGGAAGTGGTGGATTTGCCGGCGCCGTTCGGCCCCATGATGGCGTGAACCTCGCCCGGCGGCACCGTCAGCGAAAGACCCTTCAGGATTTCCTTGCCGTGAACGTTGACGTGGAGGTTTTTGATCTCAAGCATTATCCAACGCTCCCTTCGAGGCTGATGCCGACGAGCTTTTGCGCCTCGACAGCGAATTCCATGGGCAATTGCTGCAGGACTTCACGGCAGAACCCATTGACGATCAGGGCCACCGCTTCCTCGGTCGGAATGCCGCGCGAGAGGCAATAGAACAGCTGGTCGTCGGAAATTTTCGAGGTGGTCGCCTCGTGCTCCAGAATGGCTTTCGGATTCTTCGACTGGATGTAAGGCACGGTATGCGCGCCGCATTGGTCGCCGAGCAGCAGCGAGTCGCATTGCGTGAAATTGCGCGCGCCATCGGCCTTGGAGTGGATGCTGACCAGGCCGCGATAGGTGTTCTGCGCCTTGCCGGCGGATATGCCCTTGGAGATGATGCGGCTCGTCGTGTTCTTGCCGAGATGCAGCATTTTCGTGCCGGTATCGGCCTGCTGGAAATTATTGGCGATGGCGATCGAATAGAATTCGCCGACCGAATTGTCGCCGCGCAAAACGCAGGACGGATATTTCCAGGTGATCGCCGAGCCGGTTTCGACCTGCGTCCACGAAATCTTCGAATTGGCGCCGCGGCAATCGCCGCGCTTGGTGACGAAATTATAGATGCCGCCCTTGCCGTTCTCGTCGCCGGGGAACCAGTTCTGCACGGTGGAATATTTGATCTCGGCGTCGTCCATCGCGACCAGTTCGACCACCGCCGCGTGAAGCTGGTTTTCGTCGCGCTGCGGCGCGGTGCAGCCTTCGAGATAGGAGACGTAGGAGCCCTTGTCCGCAATGATCAGAGTGCGCTCGAACTGGCCGGATTTCGCGGCATTGATGCGGAAATAGGTGGAAAGCTCCATCGGGCAGCGCACGCCCGGCGGGATATAGACGAAGGAGCCTTCCGAGAACACGGCGGCGTTCAGCGTCGCATAGAAATTGTCGGTCGCCGGAACCACCGAGCCGAGATATTGCTTCACCAGTTCGGGATGCGTCTTCAGCGCCTCCGAAATCGGGCAGAAGATCACGCCGACCTTGGCGAGTTCTTCCTTGAACGTGGTGACGACGGAGACGGAATCGAACACCGCGTCGACTGCGACCTTGCGTTCGTTTGGATCGGGCTCGACGCCGGCGAGCAGGGCCTGCTCATGCAGCGGAATGCCGAGCTTTTCATAAGTGCGCAGCAGTTCGGGATCGACCTCGTCGAGCGATTTCGGACCCGACTTCTCGCTCTTGGGCGCCGCGTAATAATAGGCGTCCTGAAAGTCGATCTTGGGATAATGCAGCTTGGCCCAGCCCGGCTCTTCGAGCGTCAGCCAGCGGCGGAAAGCGTCGAGGCGATATTGCAGCAGCCAGTCGGGCTCGTCCTTTTTCGCCGAAATGAAGCGAATAACGTCTTCGTTCAGGCCTTTGGGCGCGAGTTCGGATTCGATATCCGATACGAATCCGTACTTGTATTTCTGGTCCGCGAGGTCCTGCAGGGTGTCCGTCTCTTCGCTCATGTCAGACTTCCGACCTTGGAAACTGTTGCTGGCAAATCAAGGATTTGCGCCGCCCCTCGCGGCTCCGGGAACGCCGCTTCCGTTGTGCGGCGCAGCGTTCCGAAACCAAGAATGCAAGCGAGGCGCCAGATGTTTCAGCGCGCGACGCCGGCCGCCAGTTCGGCTATCACCGGCCAGCCCACGGCGCCGGTCGGATCGAGCACGCGCAGCGCGGCCAATATCTCTTCGGCCTTGTCCTTTTCGTCGCGGCGCAGATGGATGAAGGCGAGCGCCTTCAGCGTATAGAGCGCGAAGCGGCCGGCGCCGTCCGGAATCTCGCCCGGCGGCGTCCATTCGCGCCAGTCTGCGGGCCAACCGACCTGCCGCGCGGCCTTTTTCATGCCGGTCAGCGCCGCGACGCGCGCTTCGTCGAGATTGCCGTGATAAGTGTGGATTTTATAGAGACAATAATAGGTTGGCAGCTCCTCGGGAGCAGCCGCGAGCGCCTCGCGGAACAGTTTTTCCGCCTCCGCGAAATTGCGCCGATAGGCCACGACGCCTTTCTGGAGCAGGTCGTTTATCTCGGGAGGAAGATCGCCGAAATTGATGGTTTCGGGCTCTGGGGCCGGAAAGGGAATCAGCATGTCTCGTCCTTTTCGGGCGGGATTGTTTCGGCGTGGAGGCCTGCAAAAGCGGGGCCGTGAGGCGGCGTCGCATTTCGGACATGGGGCCATGTCGCTAAACCGACGCGCATTTTCTTCATGCTTTTCGCCGCATAGGCGGGCGCCGGCATGGTCCCACTTTTGCATTGCAGCGCCCGAGCGGGCGTCCCGGCCCCGCGAAATTTCGTCCCGCCCGATGGGCGAACCAATCGAAAGGTCATTCGATGTCGGAGAAAACCCAAGAGCGCATCCAGTCCATCGTCGATGGCAATGATGTGGTTCTGTTCATGAAGGGCGTGCCGGCCCAGCCGCAATGCGGCTTTTCCGCCGCCGTGGTGCAGGTGCTGAACGGTTTCGGCGTCAAATATGACGCGGTGAACGTGCTCGCCGATCCCTACGTCCGCGAGGGAATCAAGGCCTTCTCCAACTGGCCGACCATTCCGCAGCTTTACGTGAAGGGCGAATTCATCGGCGGCTGCGACATCGTGCGCGAAATGGCGGCTTCGGGCGAGCTGACCCAATTGTTCGTCGACAAGGGCGTGGAAAAGGTCACGGCATGAGCACCGAAACCGCGACCGCTTTCGCCGACGTTCCGCAGCTCTACAAGCGTCACATCTTCGCCTGCTACACCCAGCGTCCGCCGGGCCATCCGCGCGGCTCCTGCGGCGCGCAGGGCGCCCAGCCCCTGTGGGACCGCCTGTCGCGCAAACTGGAGGCGGAACGTCTCGCCGATGTCGGCTTCACCGCCTCCGGCTGTCTCGGCTTCTGCCGCGCCGGCCCGCTGATGGTGGTCTATCCGGAAGGCGTCTGGTATGCGCCGAAAACGCCCGAGGATATTGACGAAATCGTCGAAACCCACATCAAGGGCGACGCTTTGGTCGATCGCCTGGTGGTGGTGCTGACGCGCTGAGGCGTCGGGAAATGTGACGTCCGGCGCAAGTCGCCGGATTGGCGGGAGGCGCCGGCGGACCGCAAGCCGAGCCCGGGACGCCTCCCGCCCTTTTTTCGCCTGCGCCGTTCAGGCGCTGGCCCGCTCGACGCGGTTTTTTCGGTGAGCCGCGCGCAAAATCTCCAGACATTTGATATTGGCGGCCATGTCCATCGCGGAAAAGCCGTCGAGCGTTTCCGGCGCGAGATCGGCCCCGCGCGTCAGCAGATGCGCCACGACCTCGGTGCGGCCCGAGGACGCGGCGAACATCAGCGCGGTCGCGCCATTGTCGTTGCGATTGTCGATATCGATTCCGGCCTCGATCAGCACGTCGATCATGTCGAGCTGATAATCGACGCAGGCGAGCCACAAGGCGTTGTTGCCGTCGGCGTTGCGCAGGGCGACATCGCCGCCCGCCGCGACGATTTTTCGGGCGATGGCGCAATCGCCCTTGAGGGCCGCGGACATCAGCGGCGTCATTTCATTGGCGACGCGGCCATTGATGTCGTCGCCGGTGAAACCTTCCTGGCGCAGCCATGCGGCGAGGGCGGTGTCCTGGATCATGGCTGAAAGGCCTTTGCGCGTTGCTTGTCGGGATAGGCGGGCTCGGTCGCGATGCGGGAATCCGTCAGCGGCGCGCCGACCGTGAAATGATAGACCGTCTGGAACTCTTTGGATTT
>NZ_JAYSBG010000244.1:0-5539 GCF_041915505.1 Rhodoblastus sp.
TCATTTGAGCCGGCCGGCTTGCCGCCACGTTAAACCAATGCGCTAAACAGGCCGGGACTGCCCAAAATCGAGCAGCCGGCCGCCTTTGCTCCCCGAGCACGGGAGCAAAGCGCCGTGAGGAGTTTTTTCATGTCCGCCTATGATCGCCCCGCCATCGACGCCAGAACCCTGCGCCCGCGCACGAAAATGGTGCATGGCGGAACGATGCGCTCGGCCTATGGCGAGACGGCGGAGGCTTTGTTCCTGACGCAGGGCTTTGTCTACAACAGCGCCGAAGTCGCCGAAGGTCGTTTCACCGGCGAGGACGAGGGCTTTCAATACAGCCGTTTCGGCAATCCGACCGTCGCGATGTTCGAGCAGCGCATGGCTCTGCTCGAAGGCGCGGAGGCCGCGCGCGCCACCGCGACCGGCATGGCGGCGGTGACCAATGCGCTGATGGGCCAGGTGCGGGCGGGCGACCATGTCGTCGCCTCGCGGGCTTTGTTCGGCTCCTGCCTCTATATCGTGACCGATCTTCTGCCGCGTTTCGGCGTCGAGACGACTTTGGTCGACGGCCATGATCTCGACGCGTGGAAGGCGGCGCTGCGGCCCAACACCAAGACCTCCTTCATCGAAAGCCCGACCAATCCGGGTCTCGGCGTGCTGGATATCGCCGCCATCGCCGGGATCGTCCATTCGGTCGGCGCGACCTTGGTGGTCGACAATGTCTTCGCCACGCCGTTGATGCAGCGGCCGCTGGAGCTGGGCGCCGATTGCGTGGTCTATTCCGCGACCAAACATATCGACGGCCAGGGTCGCTGTCTCGGCGGCGTGATCCTTGGATCGAATGCCTTCATCGACACGCATATTCACAATTATCTGCGCCAGACCGGGCCGTCGCTCTCGCCCTTCAACGCCTGGGTGCTGCTGAAAGGGCTGGAGACCCTGCCGCTGCGCGTCGCCCAGCAGCAGGACAGCGCCGGCAAGATCGCCGATTTCCTCGCCGGCGAGGCGAATATCGCGCGGGTCTATTATCCCGGCCGCAAGGATCACCCGCAATATGAGCTGGTCCAGCGCCAGATGACGGGGCCGTCGACCATGGTGTCCTTCGATGTCGTGGGCGGCAAGGCCGAGGCCTTCCGCATGGCCAACGCCTTCGAGATCATCAAGATCTCCAACAATCTCGGCGACGCCAAGAGCCTCGTCACCCATCCGGCGACCACGACCCATCAGCGCCTGAGCGAACAGGAGCGGCAGGCGGCCGGCATCGGCCAGGGCATGTTGCGGCTGTCGGTGGGGCTGGAGGATGTCGACGACCTGATCGACGATCTCAAGCGCGGGCTGGCGAAGATCTGAGACGGCGGATGATCATGCTGCGCGCGGTTCAGTTCGCGCGCACCCAGTTCATCGACTTGCAGATCAGCCCGCCCAGCACGCAGCCGCTGGTGCGCAGCTTCTTGCCATTGACCACAATCTTGCCGCTATAGGTCTTGCCGTCTTCCGGATTGAAAGCCTGGCCGGTCCACGAGGTCTGGTCGGCGCGCGCCATGTCGAAAAACACTTTTTGGCCGATATGGGCCTTGGAATTGGGATTCTTCAGCCAGACGACGGTCCCGCACAGCCCGCCGCCGCAGGGCGAGAACTGGACCTTCGAGGCGCCGTCCTCGCGCATCCAGACGCCTTCCGCCTCCTGCGCGCGGGCGCCCGCCACGCCAAGGGTCAGCGCGGCGAGGGCGGTCGCAGCGATGCGGATCGTGCGCAAAAACCTGCGGCAATCGAAAACGATCATGCTTTCTCCCTGCGACGCGCTCGTCTGTCTCTGGCGAAGAATGATCCATCGCAAGGCTTGCGCGAAGCAAATGCGCGAATCATGCCCAGTCATTTGTTTAGACGTGACTTAAATCCGTCCCGGCGCCTGTGCGCAAGGGCAATCGCGCCGCCTGCCTCCGCCCGCCCCGATTGCGGGGTGGATTGTCCGCGAAAAATCGCTAGCTTCGCAATCGCGGCCGGACGCCCGGCGCTTGAAATGGCAGGAGAAATGGCATGAGCACCCGCCAATTGGACCGCGCCTTCCAGCCCAAATCGCTGGCGCTGGTGGGCGCGAGCGACCGCGCCGGGTCGACCGGCCGCGCGGTGCTCGACAATATCCTGTCGGCTGGTTTTTCCGGCGTGCTCCATGTCGTCCATCCCCGCTACGAGGAGATCGCCGGACGGAAATCCTTCCGTGAATTGCGCGATATTCCCGAGCCGCCGGACCTGGTCATCGTGGTGGCGCCGAAGGAAAATGTCGTGGCCATCGTGAACGAGGCGGCGGATCTGTCGATTCCCGCCGCCATCGTGATGACCGACGATCCCACGCCCGGCGCCGATTCCCTGTTCGAACAGCTACGCGGCATCGCGCGCCGGCGCAGCATCCGCATTTTCGGCCCCAATTGCCACGGCGTCATCGCGCCGCGCGCCAAGCTCAACGCCAGCCTGTCGGCCCAGCCGGCGCGCGCGGGCGACCTTGCGGTCATCTCGCAATCGGCGGCGGTGATGGAGGCGATCGCCGCCTGGGGTCACGAACGGCAGGTCGGTTTTTCCGGCATGATCGCGCCCGGCCATATGGCGGATGTCGACATCGACGACCTGCTCGATTTTTATGCGCTTGACCCGATGACCCGGGCGATCCTGCTTTATGTCGAGCAGCTCGAGGACGCCAAGGGTTTCATGTCGGCGGCCCGCGCCGCCTCGCGCATCAAACCTGTGATCGTGGTGCGCTCGGGCCGTCACGAGGCGTCGCGCCGCGCCGGCACCCACGCCGGCAATCTCGCCACCGCCGACGACGTCTATGCCGCCGCCTTCCGGCGCGCGGGGTTGCTTCGCGTGCCCTCCATCGGCGCCTTGTTCGAGGCCGCTGAGGCGCTGGCGCGCATCAAGCCGTTCAACGGCGACCGTCTCGCCATCGTCACCAACGGCCGCGGCGTCGGCTATCTGGCCATCGACCGGCTGCTGGACCTCGGCGGCCGGCTGGCCGACATTTCGCCCGCGACCCGCGACGCTTTGAAAACCGTGTTGCCGGACTATTGGAACGGGGCGCCGCCGGTTGAGCTGTCGACCAATGCGTCCGCAGCCGATTACGGCCAGGCGCTTTCGCTCGTCCTGCAGGACCGCGCCAATGATGCGGTGCTGGCGATGCACTCGCCAAACGTGCTGGTCAGCGCCGAGGACGTCGCCAAGGCCGCCGTCGAGGCGGTCAAGAAACATCGCAAGTCCTCGATCAACGCCAAGCCGGTCTTTGCGGTCTGGTACGGCGCCAACGAGGCAATCAGCCGCATTTTCGAGGAAGCGCGCATTCCGCGCTATGAGGGCGGCGCGGTCGCCGGCTTCATGCATATGGTGAAATGGCAGAAGGCCCGCGAGGCGCTAATGGCGGCGCCGCCCTCGCTGCCGGTCGATTTCGCGCCCAATGTCGCCAAGGCCCGCGCCGTGGTGCAGCAGGCGATCGCGCGCGGCGGGACCTGGCTGGCGCCGATCGAAATCAGCGCCTTGTTAGAGGCCTATGACATTCCGATCGCCCCGGCGCGGCTGGCCCGCTCGCCGGAGGAGGCGGCTGAGGTCGCCCGGCTGGTGCTCGGCCGTTATGGCGGCTGCGTCGTGAAAATCATGTCGCGCGACATCGTTCATAAATCGGATTTCGGCGGCGTCGTGCTCGATCTGCGCTCGGTCGAGCAGGTGGTCGACGCGACGCAGAAAATGCTGGAGCGCGTCGCCGTCGAGCTTCCCAACGCCCGGGTCGACGGCGTCACCATCCACCCCATGGTGCGCCGGACGAATGCGCGCGAACTGGTGATGGGCGTTACCGACGATCCGACCTTCGGCCCCGTCATCGTGTTCGGGCGCGGCGGCAAGGCGGTCGAGGTCATCAACGACAAGGCGCTGGCCTTGCCGCCGCTCGATCTCTGCCTGGCGCGCGGGCTGATCGAACAGACCCGCGTCGTGCGGGCGTTGCGCGATTATCGCGACGTTCCGGCGGCGGATATCGACGCGGTCGCGCTGCTGCTGGTCAAGCTGTCGCAACTTTCCGCCGATATTCCCGAGATCCGCGAGCTGGAGTTCAATCCGGTGCTGGCCGACGCCGACGGCGTCGTGGTGGTCGACGCCCGCGCCTCTGTCGCGCCGTTCGACGGGCGCCTGCGCTCGGGCTGCAATCCGCGCTTCGCGGTCGCCCCCTATCCCAAGGCGCAGGAGCGGCGCACTACGCTCAAGAACGGCACGCCGGTGCAATTGCGCCCGGTGCGGCCCGAGGACGAAGAGATGTACAAGGTCTTCTTCGCCCATGTCTCGCCCGAGGACATCAGGCTGCGCTTCTTCGCGCCGGTGAAGGAATTTTCGCACGCCTTCATCGCCCGCCTGATCCAGATCGATTATGCGCGCTCCTTCGTCTGCGTCGCGGTGGACGAGAACACCGGCCTGATGCTGGGCGTGGTGCGGCTGATGCTCGACGCTGACCATGACCATGGCGAATACGCCATTCTGCTGCGCTCCGACCTGAAAGGGCAGGGGCTGGGCTGGAAGCTGATGAAATATATGATCGAGACGGCCCGCGCCGAGGGCATCAAAATGGTCGAGGGCCAGGTGCTCAGCGAGAACGAGCCGATGCTGTCGATGAATCGCGCGCTCGGCTTCAAGGTCGAGGACGATCCGGCCGAACATGGCGTCAAGAAGGTCGTGCTCGACCTGACCCAGCCGCCGACCGCCGCCGAGACGCGGCCCAATTCGGAGGCGAAATAGGCGGCTCAGCCCCCGACCGTGTCGACGTTATAGACGTCGTCGCGGAAATGGACCGTGCCGTCGGCGGAGGCCCAGCCGGTCATATAGACCCAGACCACCGGCACCGGCTTCGGCAGTTTGATGTCCTCGCGCGCGCCGGTGGCGATGCGCTGCTGGATCAACTGGCCGGTCCAGCCGCCGGAAAGGCTTCCCGAAACCGGCGCGGGCGCGCCGGGGCCGGCCACCAGTGGATCAGCCGTCGCGCCATTGACCGGAACGCCCTGCAGCAGCCAGGCGGCCAGGTCGTAGACGCCCTGCACGCGCACGCAGCCATGCGACAGGAAGCGATAGTCGTTGACGAACAGATTGCGCGACGGCGTGTCGTGCATATAGACCGCGTCGGGATTGGGCATGGCGATGCGGATCAGGCCGAGCGAATTGCCCGCGCCGGAATCCTGCCGCAGCGTGTAATTGGTCGCCCGGTCCGAATTCCAGTTGATCGAGGCCGGATTGATCTCCTGACCCTTGCCGTCGAGGATCCTTATGCGGGCGCGCGCCAGATAATTCGGCTGCTTGCGCATTTTCGGAATGATCTCGTTCTTGATGATCGAGACCGGCACGGTCCAGGTCGGATTGAGATTGATCGCCACGATTTTCGCGGCGATCTGCGGCGACTGATGGTCCGGCCCGCCGACAATGGCGGCGTAGCGATGGGCGACGCGGCCGTTTTCGATCGCGTCCACGGCGGTCGAGGGAATATTCACCGCGACATATTTGTCGCCGAACGGGAAATTCAGCCCGGCGAGCC
>NZ_JAYSBG010000245.1:0-5513 GCF_041915505.1 Rhodoblastus sp.
ATCTCAAGAACGAGCGCGCCACGACCGAGAGCTTCGCCGGCGGCTGGTTCCGCACCGGCGATCTCGCGGTGATCGAGCCCGACGGCTATGTGAAGATCAAGGACCGCTCCAAGGACGTGATCATTTCGGGCGGCGAGAACATTTCCTCGATCGAGGTCGAGGACGTGCTCTATCGCCACAAGGACGTGATGGCGGCGGCGGTGGTGGCGACGCCGGACGAGAAATGGGGAGAAGTGCCTTGCGCCTTCGTCGAATTGCGCGAGGGCTCGGAGGCGACGCAGGAGGAGTTTCTGGAGCATTGCCGGGCGCATCTGGCGCGGTTCAAGGTGCCCAAGAGCTTCATCTTCGGCCCGCTGCCGAAAACCTCGACCGGCAAGATCCAGAAATTCATCCTGCGCGAAAAGGCGCGCTCGGCCGAGGCCATCGGCTGAGCGCGGCGCGGCTGGAAGAAAGCAATTTTAAACATCCGCGTAGAAAGACGTGGCGTTTTGGCGTCGCAGCATTATGTTAAGAAAAGAAAATCCCCTTCGGGGGCGCGGCGCGGAGGCCGGCTCATGAAGATCACCGTCAATATCGACTGCACGCCCGCCGAGGCGCGAGCCTTCATGGGGCTGCCGGATTTCGAGCCGATGCAGAAACGCGCCATGGAAGAAGTCGAAAAAAGCATGATGGACGCGCTGGAACGTTACACCCCGGACGCGCTGCTGAAAATGTGGCTGCAGCCGGCGACGCTCAATGCGGACTGGTTCCAGGATATTCTTCGCCAAGCGCGCAAATAGACGCCGGATTTTGCCGATCAGGCAGGCTTTGCTGACCGATTTTTGGCGCGCGGGTTTCTCGCGCGCTTTTTTTCGTCCTATTTGTTGATCGTGGCCGCCCCGGCCGCGCAGACCACTTCGTCCTGCGAGCCGGTTCCGCCTGAACAGCCGATGGCGCCGATGAGCTTGCCGTCCTCGATCAGCGGGATGCCGCCGCGCGACGCGATAATTCCGTCCAGCGTCAGGACATATTTAAAATCCATTTTCTGGACGGCCTCTTCGAAGACCTTGGTCGGGCGCCGGAACGAGGCGGCGGCGCGCGCCTTGTGCTCGGCTATGGCCACGGAGGCGAGTTGCGCCCCATCCATTCGCGCGAAAGCGACCAGATTGGCGCCGGAATCGACCACCGCAATATTGAGCGGCCAGCCGCGCTTTTCGGCCTCGGCCTGCGCGGCGGCTATGGCCGCCTGGGCGCGCGCCAGCGCAATGGGCGCGCCATAGGGCGTCGCGAACGGCATTTTGTCCGGCACTGCGTCGAGCGGATAGGCGGGCGGCGCGACCGCAGGCTGCTGGGCCGAGGCCGACACCGGCGCCAAAACTGAAACGAGCTTGACTGTCGCGAACAGGAACAGAGCAAGGACCGGATTGCGCATGGAACTCTCCGGAAAGGGGGGGACCGGTCGGATGATAGCCGGAATCAGAGGCCGGCGTTCAACAATCTTCCGGCCTTGATATAGCGGCTGGGATCGACCGGCGCGCCGTCGACGCGCACTTCGTAATGCAGATGCGGGCCGGTCGAGCGGCCGGTCGAGCCGACCGCGCCGAGTTCCGATCCGGCCGAAATCCATTGGCCCTCCTCGACGAAAATGCGCGAGAGATGGCCGTAGCGGGTGGCAAGGCCGGCGCCGTGGTCGATTTCGACCATATTGCCATAGCCGCCGGCAGGGCCGGCTGAAACCACGCGGCCGGCTGCGGTGGCCCGCACCGGCTCGCCATAATCGCCGCGAAAATCCATGCCGGTATGCAAGGCGGGGCGCCCGAGGAAGGGGTCGGTGCGATAGCCATAGGTCGAAGTGACGTCGAGCGGGCCGGGCAGGGGCTGGCGCAGGGGCGCGAAGGGCAGGGCGCGGCGCAATCCGTCCATGGCGGCGATGGAATTATGCAGGCTGGCGTAGGCGCGTTCGAACTCGCCGCCCCGCTCCGGGGCGGTCGCGGGAACGAAGGGGCCGCCCATCGGGGCCGTCGTCGTCCCATCCTTGCCGGGCGTGGCCGCCGCCTGACGGATCATGCGATCGACCGGCAGGCCGGCTTCCGCGAAAGCCTCGCGCATGCGCTCCGCCTTGGCGGCGGCGGGCGCCTTGAGGCCGTTGAGGGCGGCGATCTGCCTCTGCTCGATCCGGTCGAAACGCGCGGCGAAGGAGCGCAGGCGCTGGTCGGGCGAGGTCTGGTCGGAATTGTCGGAAACGTCCTCGCCGACGGGGCCCGAGGGCTGGGCCCGGCGCAGGTCGAAGCCTTCCGGCGCCGGCTTGAAATTGTCGCGCGGGGCGCCGCCAAGCGTGGGAACGGGCGCGGGCGCCGCAGACGGCGCGAGGGTGGAGATCGGCGCCGCGGGCTCGGCGGTCGCGGCGCGGCGGGCGGCGGGCGCGTCCTGCGGATCGACCCGGGCGGCGAGCGACGAGAGCAAAGCGGAGCGGGACTCGAGCTTGGCCTGCCGCACGGCCAGCTCCGCCATTTTGCCTTCGAACGTGTCCTGATTGACCATTTGCCGCGAGGCGATGGAATCGATCTGCGAGCGCAGGGCCGCGATGCGGTCCTCATAGGCGAATTGCATGCTGGCCTGGCGGCGCATCAGCGAGGCCAGCATGTCGTCGCGGAACATCAGATAAAAGCCGACGCCGAGCGTCGCCAGCAGCACGGCGGGAACCAGGGCGAACAGCACGGCGGCGATCGCGGGCGGCAAAGCGATCTCGCGATGGAAATCGCGATAGGCCAAACGAACACTTACTCCAGGCCGCAGGGCCTGCGCCGGATTTGCCGCGCCACGCATGTCGTCTCATCCCGATTGGCCGCGCCGGATCGCAGGCGGCCACCATCGGGAAAAAGGTAAGCGAACATGGTTAATGCTTCGCCAATGCCGCGCGGGCGAGGATCAAGCCGCGGTCCGGCGCTCCAAACTCGGGTCGGGTCAAGAAGGTCCGTCATGCCCGTGCTTGTCACGGGCATGACGCAAAGAGGGCATTTCCCGTTAACCTGACGTTCGGAGCCCTGAGCGGCGGTCAGAGCGCCTTGGCCGCCGCCAGCACTTCTTCGGCGTGGCCGGGCACTTTCACCTTGCGCCAGATCCGCGCGATCTTGCCGTCCGGGCCAATCAGGAAGGTGGAGCGTTCGACGCCCATATATTTGCGCCCGTACATGCTCTTCTCGACCCAGACGCCATAGGCTTCGAGGGTCTGCTTGGTCTCGTCGGCGACCAGCGGAAAGGTCAGTTCATATTTGTCGCGGAACTTGTCGTGCTTCTTGACCGGATCGGGCGAGCCGCCGACCACCGCCGCATTGGCGGCCGCGAAGTCCTTGGCCAGGCCGTTGAAGGCGATGGCCTCGGCGGTGCAGCCCGACGTGTCGTCCTTGGGGTAGAAGTAAAGAACCAGCTTCTTCCCCTTGAAATCCGCGAGCGACAGGTCGCCCTTGCCGTCCCGGGGCAGTTTGAAATCCGGGGCCGGATCGCCCGCCTGCAATGCATCCGCCATTGTCCGTCCTTTCCATTCGCGCCGCCCGCCCGATTCGCGTCGCGCCCTGGCTGCGCCCGGCCTCCATTTTTGCTTAATTCCGTCCAAAATGTCTGCATGTTTTCGCAGTGTGCGGGCGGGCGGCCCTCGATGCGGGTAGGCCGGAAGGCGCCGGCGTTTTACTGTAAGGTGGCGATTCGAACGGCCCAGCCGCCCAGGCGGCGCTACGGGCGTTCTGGCAGGAAAGCTTTTCTTTGGTCGAGACGCGAGACCCCGAAATTTTTGAAGGCCCTCCGCCGCCGCTGGAGCCGCGTCGCCGCTTGCGCCGCACGCGTCGCGTCTTCAGCGCCGGCCTGTCCTTCGCTTTGATGGCGCTGCTTTGCGTGCTGGGCCTCGTCGTGGTCGGCCTCGCCTTCGGCCGGATCAGCCTTGATCCGTTCAAGCCGGTTCTCGTCTCCGCCCTGCAGGACCGGCTGGGTCCGGGCTATGCGCTTTCCATCGAGGGCATGAGCATCGAGCGGCAGGATCACGGACTGGCGCTCGCGCTCAATGGCCTCACCCTCAAGCGGGCGGATGGCCGGCGGCTGCTCTCGACGCCCAAGGCCGATCTGATCTTCGATCCGCTCTCGCTGCTCGCCGGACGCATCAAACCGTCCCGGGTCGATATTGACGGGCTCAATCTGGAGCTGCGCGTGCTCCCCGACGGCGCGCTCGACCTCTCCGCCGGCGGCGATCCGACCGCGCTGGCGCCCTCCGCCGACGAACCCTCGCCCGCTTCGTCGCCTCCGTCCGGCGTCGAACCGAGCGTCGCGCCTCCGACCAGCGCGCCGTCGCCCGCCGTCCGGGCCAAGGTCCTGCGTCAGGCGGCCCGGGCGATCAACGCGATTTTCGACATCGGCCAGGGTCGCGACAGCCCGATCGCGGCGCTCGACCATTTCGGCATCCGCCGCGGCCGCCTGATCGTCGACGACCGCGTCGCGGGCCAGAAGCGCGGCTTCGAGGATTTCCAGTTCGCGCTCGACCGCTCCAATGCGGGCCATCGCGCGGTGGTCGACGCCAAAATGTCGGCGGTCGGGCCGAGCGGCCGCTGGACCGTCGAAGGCGTGGCGCGCGGCGCGCGCGACGAGGCGCATGAGTTGGCGATCGAGGGCTCCGGCTTCTCCATCGACGAAATTGCCTTGATGGCCGGCAAGACCAGCCTGCCGATCGATTCCGACATTCCGATCTCCTTCAAGGCCTCCGCCTCGTTCCAGGCCGACGGCCATGTGCTGGAGGCCAACGCCCGGCTGGCGCTCGGCCAGGGCTTCTGGCGCTTCGACGATCCCGATTTCCCGCCGGTCTTCGTCGACGAATTTTTCGCGGCGGCCCGTTGGGACGCCGCCAATCATCGCGCCGTGATCGACGAGGCGCAGATTTTTTCGGGCGCCTCGCGCTGTTTCTTCAACGGCGCCATCGCGCCGCCAGCGCAGGACGCCGGCGCGTGGAGCATCACGTTCCGGCAGACGGACGCCTGCGTGATCGGGCCGGAGCGGGCCGGCGAAAAGGCGGTCGCCATCTCGTCGGTGCGCGGCGAGCTGGCGCTCGACCTGCCGGGCCGGATCCTGTCGATCAACCGGCTCGAACTGGTCGGGCCCGAGGTGGCGGCGGCGGTTCAGGGTTCGATCGACTGGGTGGACGGCGCCCATATGCGCCTCGGCATTTCCGCCGGCAAGATGACGGCGGCCGGCGTGCTCGCGATCTGGCCCAACGCATTTGGCGCGCCGGTCCGGGCCTGGGCCGGCGACCATCTGATCTCCGGCAAGCTGGAAAGCTTCCGCATGGCGGTCGATCTCGACGACACCGACCTTCGCATGATGCGCGCCCAGCACCCCCCGATGGACGACCGCGTCGCCATGGATTATGTGATCCGTGACGCCGCATTCACCTTCCTCGACGGCGCTCCGCCCGCGCAGGGCGTGGACGCGCAGGGCCATTCGGCCGGGCGCTCGACGCGGATCGAGGCCAGCGTGGGCTATATGGAAGCCGCGCC
>NZ_JAYSBG010000246.1:0-5420 GCF_041915505.1 Rhodoblastus sp.
ACGACCCGCGTGCTCCTCACGGAAGGTCCGCCCATGCCGCTCGATTATGTCGTGCGGCGCACGGATCAGGGCTGGAAGATCGGCGACATTCTGGCCGATGGCTCGATCAGCGAACTGGCGCAATGGCGTCGCGGCCTGCGCGGCCTCGGCGACAGCGGCTTCGCCTCATCGAAAGCGACCTTGCGCCAGCGGACCGAGTCCTATCTGGCGCCTTGAACGATTGGAATGTGAGATGGTCCAGCTCGGGAGCGATTTGGCGGATTGGGTGAGCGCGGCGCCGATCGCCGCGCCCTTTTTCGTCCTCGCTATCGTCTCTTGCCTTTACACCTTGCTGGCCGTCGCCAGCGTCAGGCGCTTCCGCGCGGCTGAAGCCGCCGTCAAGCCTTGGAAATCGCCCGGCGTCACGGTCCTCAAGCCGCTCTATGGCGCGGAAGAGGGCCTTTACGACAACCTCCTGAGCTTCTGCCGGCAGAATTACGCCGGGCCGGTGCAGATCCTGTTCGGCGTGCATGATGCGGACGACCCGGCGGCCGCGGTGGCGCGGCGCCTTGTCGCGGCCGTGCGCGCCGGTCGGATCGAGGGCGCGGCCGGCAAGCTCACGGTGGAGTTGGTGGTCGATCCCGCCCAGCACGGAACCAATGGCAAGGTTTCGAATCTGATCAATCTGTCGTCGCGCATCGAGAATGAATTGGTGGTAATCGCCGACAGCGACATCATGGTCGCGCCGGATTATCTCTGCCGGCTCGCCGCCGCCTTGCAGCGGCCCGGCGTGGGCATCGTCACCTGCCTCTATCGCGGCATGCCGCTTGCCGGGCTGTGGTCGCGGATCGGCGCGATGGGGGTGGATTACGGCTTCCTGCCCAATGTGCTGACCGGCCTGTCCTTGAAAATGGCCGAGCCCTGCATTGGCGCGACCATCGCCCTTCGCCGTTGCACGCTCGACGCCATCGGCGGTTTCGCGGCGATCAAGGACCAGCTCGCCGACGATTACGCGTTGGGCGAGGCCGTACGCGAGCGCGGGCTGCAGGTGGTCCTGGCCGATTTCGTGGTCGGTCACGCCCATTCCGAAACCGAATTTTCGGAAGTCTGGCGGCGCGACATGCGCTGGGCTCGCACCATTCGTTCGCTCAATCCGGCCGGCTATTTCGGCACGGCGGTCACTTTTCCGGTCGGCTGGGCGCTGCTCGCTTTGCTCGCCAGCGGCTTCGCCCCCGAGGCGGCTGTGCTGGCCGGCGCGGCTCTATTGTGCCGCACCATCCTGCAGGATCAGGTTGACGAACGGTTCGAGGCGGCGGGCTGCCGGCATCCGCTTTGGCTCGGTCCGGTGCGCGACCTGTTCAGCTTCGCGATCTTCCTCGGCAGTTTCGTCCCCGGCCAAGTGCATTGGCGCGGCCGCGACTACGCTTTGGGCGAGGATGGCGTGATGGAGCCGGTCGGTGTCGATGGAGAGGCCGCCGAAGCCGAGGTCGCTTAAGACCTTTGGCTTCGGCCTTTTCTATCAGGCGTCAGCTTTCCAGATAGAGCTTGGCGCCCTTTTCCAGAAATTCCGCGCTCTTTTCCGCCATTCCCTGCTCGGCCGCGATCATTGCGGCGGCTTCAACACGCAGATCCTGCGTGATTTTCATCGAGCAAAATTTCGGCCCGCACATCGAGCAGAAATGCGCGACCTTATGCGCCTCCTTGGGCAGGGTCTCGTCATGGAAGCGCAGGGCGGTTTCGGGATCGAGGCCGATATGGAACTGGTCCTGCCAGCGGAAGTCGAACCGCGCCCGGCTCATGGCGTCGTCGCGCAACCGCGCGCCGGGATGACCCTTGGCGAGATCGGCCGCGTGGGCGGCGATGCGATAGGTGACGACGCCGGTCTTGACGTCGTCGCGGTCCGGCAGGCCGAGATGTTCCTTCGGCGTGACATAACAGAGCATGGCGGTGCCGAACCACCCGATCATGGCCGCGCCGATCGCCGAGGTGATGTGGTCATAGCCGGGCGCAATATCGGTGGTCAGCGGCCCGAGCGTATAGAAGGGCGCCTCGCCGCATTCGCGCAATTGCTTGTCCATATTGTGCTTGATCTTGTGCATCGGCACATGGCCGGGGCCCTCGATCATGACCTGGCAGCCCTTGTCCCAGGCGATCTTGGTCAATTCGCCCAGCGTCTCCAGTTCGGCAAATTGCGCCGCGTCATTGGCGTCGGCGTTGGAGCCCGGCCGCAAGCCGTCGCCGAGCGAGAACGAGACGTCATATTTGCGCATGATGTCGCAAATCTCGTCGAAGCGTTCGTAGAGGAAGCTCTCCTGGTGCTTGGAGAGGCACCAGCGCGCCATGATCGAGCCGCCGCGCGAAACGATGCCGGTGACGCGGCTGGCGGTCAGCGGCACATACGCCAGCCGCACGCCGGCGTGGATGGTGAAATAATCGACGCCCTGCTCGGCCTGTTCGATGAGCGTGTCCTTGAACACTTCCCAATCGAGTTTCAGCGCGTCACCGCCGACCTTTTCCAGCGCCTGATAGATCGGCACGGTGCCGATTGGAACCGGCGAATTGCGCAGGATCCAGTCGCGGATATTGTGGATGTTGCGGCCAGTCGAGAGGTCCATCACGGTATCCGCGCCCCAGCGGATCGACCAGACCATTTTCTCCACTTCCTCGGCCACCGAGGAGGTCACGGCGGAATTGCCTATGTTGGAATTGACCTTCACCAGGAAGTTGCGGCCGATGATCATCGGCTCCAATTCGGTGTGATTGATATTGGCCGGAATGATCGCCCGTCCGCGCGCGATTTCCTGGCGCACGAATTCCGGCGTCACGAAGGGGGGGATTTCGGCGCCAAAACTTTCGCCATCCGCGATGCGCTCCGCCGCGCCGGCCAGCGCCGCCTCGCGGCCGAGATTTTCGCGATGGGCGACATAGATCATTTCTTCGGTGATGATCCCGGCGCGGGCGAATTCGTATTGGGTGACGAGCCCGCCGTCACGTCCGCGGCGCAGGATGCGCGCGGCCGGGCAGGGCGCGACCAGAGCGTCGGCCGAGACATGGCCATTGTCCTCGTCCTTGACCGCGCGGCCCTGGTAGGTTTCGAGCCCGTCGCGGCGCGCGACCCAGCTTTCGCGGATCTGAGGCAGGCCGGCGGCGAGATCGATATGTGGATCGGCCTCGGTATAGAGGCCGGACGGGTCATAGACACGCAGAGGCTCCTCGCCCGAGGACGGGTCGAGCGGGATTTCCCGCACCGGCACGCGCATGTCGGGCGAGCAGGCCGGCGAAAGATAGATTTTTCGGGAGCCGGGCAGAGGGCCGGTGGTGACGCTTTCCGGCCTGCGGACGTTTTTGGAATGGACGTTCATCGCGTTCTCCCGTGCGTGCGTGATTATGACGCAAGAAAGAGACGCGGCCCGGCCGCACGCCTTCCCTGCGCTGGCATTATCCAGATCAGGTCGATGGGTATGATCTCAGCCGCCGCTCGCATGCGAGGACAGCACCCCATGGCTTGAACTGACGACGCTAGCAGGGAAGACGGGCCGGCGCAAGTTTGGGCGCCGGCCGGTAGCGCCTCAGTTTAAATTTCCGTTCACGGCGGAAAGCGGACATCGCCGAAAAATCATCGTTTGGGAAAATTGAGCGGTATGCGACCTTAAGGTAGAGGCGCGATACAATTAGATAATCTCGGTTAACTCACCCAAGTTACCCCGACTTTAGCCGTGTCGCCGGTTAATCAGTTTCAGAATCTATGGACACGCTGATGAGGCTCGAAACAATTCGTTCGGTCGCTGTGGCAGCATTAACGATGACAGCCACACAATGCTTGGCGGGCGAAGACTTTGCCTCCGACTGGACAACGTGTTTGGCGGCGCCCGCATCGTTGGAACCAGCAATCAAAGCGTGCAGCATCCTGATCAACCGGGCAGATGGTCCTCCAAGACAACGCGCGATGCTGCTCACTCATCGCGGCTTTGCCTATGATCGGAAAGGCGCCTATGACAAGGCAATCGACGATTTTAATGCTGCGATTGCCTTGGATCCGACGGCGGCGTCAGTATTTCACAAACGCGCGGGCGCCTACCATCGAAACGGACAAGACGCTCTCGCGCTGCAAGACTTGAACGAAACGCTTCGCCTAAACCCAGCACTGACTGATGCTTGGAACGATAGATGTTGGGTGCATATGTTGGCTGGGCGATTGGAGCTTGCCCTAAATGACTGTTCCGAATCGACGAAACAAAATCCCAACAACCCGCCGACGCTGGACAGTCTTGGATTCATCTATATAAAGCTTGAAAAATACAATGACGCGATCGCAAATTTCGACAAAGCGATCGAATTCGCGCCAGTCATGCCTTCTCCCTATTATGGGCGGGGAATTGCAAAGCTTCGCACAGGCGACAAAGTTGGTGGGATGGCGGACATCGCTCAAGCGAAAAAACTGCTCCCGAACATAGAGGAAATCTATTCCAAGACAGGCGTGACACCTTAAAGCCTTAGCCAACTCGTCGGAGAGTCGTCGCAGCGCCAGCACGCGATGCGATCAAGGTCTCCTTCGAGCGGAAGGCCGTCATTGCGGGAATCTCAGAATTCAAACTGAGGCACTACCCGCCGGTCCGCGGCGGCCCGTTAGTTCCAGGGCATTCCGCCGTAATCCGGGCCGACCGGGACGATATTGCCGATCGGATCCTCCACCAGCCGCGAATAATTATTGGAGCGGTCGATCTCGGGCTGGGTCGGGACATTGCCGGGGTTAAGCCAGGCGTCGCTCGACGTGACATAGGAGGGCAGCGGAATGCCCTTGCGCGGATGCACGGTCAGGCTCGATTGGGCGCCAGCCGGAACGATGAGGGCCGCGCCCAGGGCCGCAATGGCGCAAAGACGGACCGCGCCGGCCGCGAGAAATCTGTGACGCATTTCAACCTCTTTCCAAGCTTCGGGCGCGGAAGCGTTCATTTCGCGGCGACGGGCGCGAAGGAATGCAGCAGCGTGGCGAAGCGATGTTTCTGGGCGGCGTCCATGCTGGCGAACAGAGGCGCGGCGGCGTCGGCGACCTTCTGCAATTCCTCGCCGCGCGCGACGAAATCCTTGGCGGCGAGCCTCATGCCCGAGACAACGTCATCCGACTCGCGAAAAGCGGCGGCCTCTTTCATGGCGGCGACCTGACGCGTGGCGCGGGCGGCGATGACGCCGCGGACGACCTGCTCCAGATTGGTCCAGTCCTTTTCCTGCGCCGGGGTCAATTGCAGGCCCGCCTTCACGGCGGCGATCCGGGCGTCGATCAGGGTCAGGCGATCCGCTTCGGCCTGCTGGGCCTGCGCCGCCGCATCGGCCGGGGGCTCGGCCAGGACCGGACGGGCGAAGGGAAAAGCCAGCGAGGCCGCCATCACGGCGGTGAGAACATATCGTTTCATGGAGCCCTTCATGATTTCAGCCGCTATCCG
>NZ_JAYSBG010000247.1:0-5372 GCF_041915505.1 Rhodoblastus sp.
CGCCGGCGCCTTCCTTGACTTCGCGGCGCCCCTACACCTATCTAGCAAACGATCCGTTCGGAAAATCGAACAAGCGGAACTCTTGACCGACCTTTCCTCCGACCCCCATCCCAGCCTGGCCGAGGCCGCACAGCCGCACAGCCAGGTCGCCGTGTTCGACGGGTCGCAGCCGCTCGCCATGACCGCCGGAGTGTCGCTCAGCCCGTTCACCATCGCCTATCAGACCTATGGCGCGCTGAACGCCGAGAAATCCAACGCGATCCTGCTCTGTCACGCCCTGACCGGCGACCAGCATGTCGCCAACGCCCATCCACTCACCGGCAAGCCGGGCTGGTGGTCGGCGCTGGTCGGGCCGGGCAAGCCCTTCGACACCGACAAATATTTCATCATCTGCACCAATGTGCTCGGCGGCTGCATGGGCACGACCGGACCGGCCTCGATCAATCCCGCGACCGGCCAGCCCTTCGGCCTCGACCTGCCGGTCATCACCATCGCCGATATGGTCCGCGCCCAGGCCATGCTGATCGACAGGCTCGGGATCGACAGCCTGTTCTGCGTCGCCGGCGGCTCGATGGGCGGCATGCAGGTGCTGCAATGGGCGGCGCTCTATCCCGAGCGCGTGTTCGCGGCCATGCCGATCGCCACCGCCGCGCGCCATTCCTCGCAGAACATCGCCTTTCACGAGGTCGGCCGGCAGGCGATCATGGCCGATCCGGACTGGCGCGGCGGGCGCTATATCGAAGAGGGCGTGCGTCCGTCCAAGGGCCTCGCCGTGGCGCGCATGGCCGCCCATGTCACCTATCTGTCCGACGAAGCCTTGCAGCGCAAATTCGGCCGCAAATTGCAGGATCGCGCCGAGCCGACCTTTTCCTTCGACGCCGATTTCCAGGTCGAGAACTATCTGCGCTATCAGGGCTCGACCTTCGTCGACCGGTTCGACGCCAATTCCTATCTCTATGTCACCCGCGCCTGCGACTATTTCGATCTGGCGCAGGATTACGGCGGCTCGCTCGCGCGCGCCTTTCTGGGCGCGAAAACACGGTTCTGCGTCGTCTCCTTCACCTCGGACTGGCTCTATACCACCGCCGAATCGCGCGCCATCGTCCATGCGCTGAACGCCGGCGGCGCGCCGGTTTCCTTCGTCGAGATCGAGACCGACAAGGGCCATGACGCCTTCCTGCTCGAAGAGCCCGATTTCATCGCCACGACGCGCGGCTTTCTGCGCGGCGCGGCGCGCGCGCGCGGCCTTTCTTTCAAAAGCGCGGGACGCGCCAGCCCATGACTCCGAATACCGCCGACATTCCGCAGACCGCTCTGACCCGTATCGACCTGCTGCTGGTCGCCGGCATGGTCGAGGATGGCGCGCGCGTGCTCGACGTCGGCTGCGGCGACGGCGAATTGCTGCGCCTGCTGGCGGAAACGCGCAATGTCGACGCGCGCGGCGTCGAAATCTCGCAGAAGGGCGTGAACGATTGCGTCGCCAAGGGCCTGTCGGTCATTCAGGGCGACGCCGATGTCGATCTCGCCGATTATCCCGACGACGGCTTCGATTACGTCATCCTGTCGCAGACGCTGCAGGCCACGCGCAATCCGCGCAAGGTGCTGGAGCAGATGATGCGCATCGGCAAGCGCGCCATCGTCTCCTTCCCCAATTTCGGCCACTGGCGCATCCGCTGGCAGCTCGGTCTCTACGGACGGATGCCGATCACCGAGAACCTCTCCTACCCCTGGTACGAGACGCCCAATATCCATTTCTGCACGATCCGCGATTTCGTCTCGCTGGTCGAACAGGTCGACGCGCGCATCCTCCGCGCCGTGGCGATGGACCGCAATGGCGCGCAAATTCGCGTCAATGCGCCGTGGTGGTTCTGGAACCTGTTCGGCGAGCAGGCGGTTTTCCTGCTGGAGCGCAATAAAGGTCGAAAAACCTGACGCCTCAAACTATTTGGCTTAGATTTTATACGCTCTCTGCCGATTTTACTTGAGCAATTTCCGAGAGACCCGCTTGAAAGTTTGGCCTTGACCATCCGGCTGTTCCTGGACTTCGTAGTCCTCGACATAACAAGCGGAACTTTGTGGATCTGTTACGTATTGCTGAACATGCGTCAGCGTCAATACAGACCCTTGCTCTGGATTTCCAGAGTAAACTTCATTTGCGCTTGAGCATGCACCGCCTGAATTGTGCAAAATAAGTTGCCTTTTAGAAATATTGATTTCGCTCAAATCGTCGATCGCATTCATGGGTTTTCGGCGGCTTTTTTCCTGGAGATATTTGTCATATGGCAATTCAATAATTTCGTATGCGTCCACGCCGCGTTGAGACGATTCCGCCTGCCGAAACACAAACTCCTTTTTCCCGTCAAAATCGACGTCTTGGATGTCGACAATAGCGGTTCCAAACTTCAGGCATTTTTCACGCGGGCCAGATTTGCTCACGCTCGTGCCGCAGTCCGCAATCTTGGCTCTGGTTTCCGATGACAACCGAATTTCCACGATTCCTTCTGCTCGGACCTTGTCGACGAGGGCTCCAACATCGAACTCATTGAAATCCGGAACGCCGCGACTCTTCCAGTAGTCCTTGGGCAGCAACGCCACTGCATTGATGGCAGCGCTGAATGTTTCGCCTGTTTCGGTATTTGAAAAAATGAAAATCGCTGCGCCACTGAGGCCTGAGTACGGCTTGACTTGATCGGGAAACCACAAGCCGGAAACCTTCAATTTCTCGATGATGTCGGGCGATTCAAACATAATTGCTCGATATGGAGCTCCTTGCGCAGGCTTCGCGGGTTCTGCACGCGCGGAAGCGAACAATGCGGCAGCGATCAAACCGAGACTGCCCGCACGTTTAAAAAATAAAAGCGCCATTACTAGGCCTCAAGTTGAAGTTCGCCATGCGCCTCAATCGTCCGCGTCGTTCAGCGGATGCAGGTCGCGCACCATCGCCTTCAGCCGCTCGTCCAGCACATGGGTGTAAATCTGCGTGGTGGCGATATCGGCGTGGCCGAGCAATTCCTGCACCACGCGCAGATCGGCGCCGTTTTGCAACAGATGGCTGGCGAAGGCGTGGCGCAGCACATGCGGGCTGACGCGCTCGGGCTTCACGCCGGCCGCTGCCGCCAGGAATTTCAGCTCGCGAGCAAAGACTTGGCGGGTGAGATGGCCGCTCTCGCCCTCAGACGGAAACAGCCATTTCTGCGCCCCCGCTTCGGGATGCAGCGCCAGCAATTGGAGGCGATAGGCGGCGATCGCCTCGCGCGCGGGCGTCGTCAGCGGCGCGAGCCGCTCGCGGCCGCCCTTGCCGCGAATGGTGAGGAAGCCGCCGCCCTTTTCAGGGGGCTTTTCCGCTAATTTCGTCGCTGCCAAAGGCAAGGCGACCAGTTCCGACACGCGCAGGCCCGACGCGTAGAGCACCTCGACCAGACAGGCGGCGCGCCGCGCCCGCAACCGGTCCTCGGCCGGACGCGCGGGATCGTCGAGCCCCTCGCGGCAGACGCGCAGCATCGCGTCGACCTCGTCGACCGACAGCACCTTGGGCAGACGCCGGCCCTGGCGCGGCCCTTCCAGCAGGACGGCCGGATCGTCGGGCCGCCGCTCCTCGGCGGCGAGGAAACGGTGGAATTGCCGGATCGCCGATAATTTCCGCGCCGCGGACGAGGGCTTCAGCCCGGCTTCGGCCAAGCGGCCAAGATAATCGCGAATGTCCTGCGTCGTCGCGTCCAGCGCATCGCGCCCCCGGCGCGCCAGGTCCAACACATAATCGCCGAGATCGCGGGCGTAGGCGTCGAGCGTGTTTTTGGCGGCGCCGCGCTCGGCGGCGAGCATGTCGAGGAAATCGGCGATCGCCGCGCGCGAGGCCGGAGCCGCCGTCCCGCTCATTTGTTGAGCGAAGCGGGCGGAATCGGCTGGCTCATTTCGCGCGGCTGCGGCTCGACAAAGGCGACCAGCGCCGCCATGCCAACGAAAGCCGCGCCAGCGAGCAGGCCGGCGACGAGGAGGAAGCGGAACAGACTGGGCATGGACGACCTTGGACGAACCCTCTGGCGTCTCGGGCGAAAGCGCCTAAAGCCAGATATAATTTGCGCGCGCGACGTGATAGTACATGCCGATCATGTGGGATCAAGCCATCGTTCAGCCGCCGGAGGCCCCTCCGCCTCCGCCCCGCGATTCGCGCGCGCAGGCGGTCGTCGACCGTCTGGCCGGACGGCCGTTGGTGCTGGTCGGCATGATGGGATCGGGCAAGACCGCGATCGGCAAGCGCCTCGCGCAGAGGCTCGGCCTGCCCTTCGTCGATTCCGACCATGAAATCGAAGCCGCCCATCGCATGACCATCGCCGAAATCTTCGCCTCCCATGGCGAGGCCTATTTCCGCGACGGCGAGCGGCGCGTGCTGGCGCGGCTGATCGGCGAGGGCGAGCGCGTCATCGCCACCGGCGGCGGCTCCTTCATCCAGCCGCAGACGCGCGGCCTGATCCGCAACCATGCTGTCTCGATCTGGCTCAAGGCCGATTTCGACGTGCTGATGCGGCGCGTCCGCAAACGCCCGACCCGCCCGCTGCTGCAGGGCCCGGACCCGGAAGGCGTGATGCGCGGACTGATCGACGCGCGCTATCCCATCTACGAAGAGGCCGATCTCGCCATTCTCTCGCGCGACGCCCCGCATGAGACCATCATCGAGGAAATCCTCGCCGCGCTCGAAAGCCATCTGGCTCAACAAGGACCTTTCGCTTCCGACATGAACGCCCCCGTTCCGCCTCCCGCCTCGACCTCCGTCCGCGTCGCCCTCGGCGCGCGCGCCTATGACATTCTGATCGGGCCCAATCTGATCGCCCATGCCGGCGAGCGGCTCGCCTTGCTCGCGCCGGGGGCCGGCGCCTTCATCGTCACAGACGCCAATGTCGCGCCGCGCTGGCTCGCGCCGCTGCAGGCCAGCCTCGACGCGGCCGGCATCCGCCACGGCCATATCGTGCTGCCGGCCGGCGAAACCACCAAGAATTACGCCCATTTCGAACAGCTCTGCGAAGCGGCGCTGGCGGCGAAAATGGAGCGCGGCGATTTCCTGGTCGCGCTCGGCGGCGGCGTCATCGGCGACCTCACCGGCTTTGTCGCGGCCAGCCTGCGGCGCGGCATGGGCTTCGTGCAGATCCCCACCACCTTGCTGTCGCAGGTCGATTCTTCGGTCGGCGGCAAGACCGGCATCAATTCCCGCCAGGGCAAGAATCTGATCGGCGCCTTTCACCAGCCCGCGCTGGTTCTGGCCGACACCGACAGCCTCGCCACTCTGCCGCCGCGCGAGTTTGCCGCCGGCTATGCGGAAGTCGCCAAATATGGCCTGATCGACCGGCCGGATTTCTTCGCCTGGCTGGAAAATCACT
>NZ_JAYSBG010000248.1:0-5337 GCF_041915505.1 Rhodoblastus sp.
TCGAGTCCATGTCTTTGCGCCAGGCTCACGGCGATTTTACGATCATTCGCCCTGCGCCGCGAGGGCAGCCATCCCCTCGCGATAAGTCGGGAAGGCGAGCGCCACGCCGAGATCTCGCTTCATGCGGGCGTTGGAGACGCGCTTGTTCTCGCCATAAAAGCTACGTTGCATTGGGGTGAGCGGCGTTTCCTCGAAAGGCCTCTCCGGCGGCGGCTCGACGCCCAGCAGGCCCGCGGCATAAGTCACCACGTCCTGCGGCGGCGCCGGCTCGTTATCCGTGACGTTATAGACGCCGCCCGGCGCGGCGCGGACCAGGCAGGCGTCGATCGCCTGCACGATATCCGCGACATGGATGCGGTTGAAGACTTGCCCCGGTTTGACAAGGCGTCGGGCGGTCCCGTCCCTGAGTTTCAGCAGCACATTGCGCCCCGGCCCGTAAATGCCGGACAGACGCAGCACGTAAACCGCGCGCGCGTCCGTCGCCAGATCGAGCCATTGCTGCTCGGCGATCAGCCTTTGTTGGCTGCGGCGGTTGGACGGCTCGGTCTTCGCCGTTTCGTCGATCCAGGCGCCGCCGTGATCGCCATAGACCCCGATGGTCGAGAGATAGACGATCTTCTTCAGTCGCGGCGCGGCGGCGACTTCCGCCGCCAGTCGGCGCAAGACCGGATCGCCCGCCTCGTCCGGCCCGGCGCTGACCAGCAAAGCGTCGGCCTCGCGCAATGCCGTCAGCAGGCGCGGATCGACTTTTTCCGACGCGCCGTCGAAGGGCAGCAATTGCAGGCGGCCCGCCATCTCGATTTCCGGCGCGCGTTTGGTCGCGGTGACGCGGGCGAAAGCGCCGCCAGCTTCAGCGGCATAGAATCCGGCGGTATAGCCGAGACCGAAAATCATCAGGTTCACGAAACGCTCTCCCATTCCGCGCGCACGCCCGCGTCGCATTCGTCCGGTTGTTTCTGCGACGCCAGGGCGCGGAATTCCTTGCGCGCCAGCAATTTCGAAAGCGCCCAGACCGCCATGCCGCGCACCAGCGGCGAGTCATCGGCGAGCCGCGCCTCGGCCAAAGGCGCCAGCGTCGCATCGCCGGAATTGCCGATCGCCACCAGCACATTGCGCAGGAAGCGCGCGGCGCCAATGCGCTTGATCGGCCCGCCGGCGAATTTTTCGCGAAAGCCGGCCTCGTCCAGCCGCGCCAGTTCGGCGAGCGGCGGCGCGAGGAGATCCGCGCGCGCCCGCAATTTGGCCTCGCGCGCGTCCTGCGCATATTTGTTCCAGGGGCAGGCGGCGAGGCAATCGTCGCAGCCATAGATCCGGTTCCCGATTTTTTCACGCAACGCCCGTGGAATTTGTCCTCGCGCCTCGATGGTCAGATAGGACACGCACAGCCGCGCATCGATTCGATAGGGCGCGTCCAGCGCCCCGGTCGGACAGGCGTCGAGACAGGCGCGGCAGGAGCCGCAATGGTCGATTTCGGGCGCGTCAGGCGGCAGATCGAGCGTGGTGAAAATGCTGGCCAGAAACAACCAGGAGCCGAACTCGCGCGACACTAGATTGGTGTGCTTGCCCTGCCAGCCCAACCCCGCCGCTTCGGCCAGCGGCTTCTCCATAACCGGCGCGGTGTCGACAAAGACTTTCACGTCGCCGCTCTCGCCCAGTTCCTTGGCCCGCGCCAGCAGCGCGCCGGCCAGCAGCTTGAGCTTGCCCTTGATGACGTCGTGATAATCGCGATGGCGGGCGTAGACCGAAATATTGCCTGCCGTCTTGTCCCCCAGCGCCGCGAGCGGATCGCCCTGCGGCCCGTAATTCATGCCGAGCACGATAATCGAGCGAACCTCGGACCATAGTTTTTGCGGATCGCCGCGCCAGTCGCTCCGCTCGCTGAGCCAATCCATGTCGCCGTGGCGCGCTTCGGCCAGAAAGGCCGCCAGCCGCGCGGGCGCCTGCGGAATCGCATGCGGCGCAGCCACGCGGCACAGGTCGAAACCCTGCCGCGCCGCCTCCGCGCGCAAAAAACTCAGAAGTCGACTTCGGCGTAGATCGGATTGGTCGCCACGCCCGGCACGCGATCCGCCAGCAGCGGGCGGAAGCTCGGGCGGCTTTTCAGGCGCTGATACCATGATTTGGCCGGCTCTTCCTCGTCCCAGGGCGCGTCGCCGAGGAAATCCACGCAGGACAGATGGGCCGCCGCCGCGAGATCGGCATAGGTCATGCGGTCGCCCGCCAGCCACCGCCGCGTGGATTCCAGATAGGAAATATAGCGCAGATGATAGCGCACATTGGCGCGGGCCGCGCGCAAAACGTCCATATCCGGGGCGCCGCCGCCGATTTCGGTCGCGGTGAAGCGCTTGTAGACCTTTTCGGTCACCAGCCAGTTGGAGACTTCGTCGAAGAATTTCTCGTTGAACCAGGCCATCAGCCGGCGCACTTCCACCCGCGCCACCGGCGAGGGCGGCAGCAGGCGATGGTCTTCGAGCCGATCGCCAAGCGTTTCGTCGAGCCATTCCGCGATGGCCGCCGCGCCCGGAATGACGAGCCCGTTGTCTTCGACCAGGACCGGCGTCTGGCCGGCCGGATCGAGCATCAGGAATTCGCGGCGCCGCTCATGGACCCGCTCCTCGATCAGTTCCGCCTCAACCCCATATTCGCCCAGGGCGAGGCGGACGAAACGCGAATGGGGGCAAAGCGGGTGATGATAGAGCTGGGGCATGCCTGATCTGATTCAGCCAGACCGACGCGGCCGGTCGGTCGGGACGGTATAGAAGCGACGGCGCGCGCTCACAAGACGGCTTAACGCATAAAAGTTTAACAAATCCTTGCTTTGCTTGGGCTTGGCTTGGGCTTGGCGGGAGCGGACGCTCAGAGCCCGAGCCGCTCGGCAAGCGCGCGCAATTCGTGCGAATCCAGATAATCCGTCGTGGAAAAGCGGCGGGCGAGCGCGAAATCGAAATGGCTCCAGCCCGGCAAAGTCGCGACCGAGGCGTCGCGCTCCAGCAGTTGAATTTCCGGCGCGGCGTGCAAGCGGTCGCGGAGGACGTCATCCTCGTCGCCGTCCATCCAGCCTTCCAAATCCATCGGACCCAGCATGACCACCCCATCTCGCGGCAAATTTCGCCGTTGGGCATGCTGTCTTCCGCAGCCTGATCCGATTGTTCATATGACAACGGAGTGACAAGAGCAAGTTTTGCTACGCTCAACCTAGAGCAGCGTGCGAAAAAGTGCGCGCCGGTTCTCGCAAAAACGCTGCGAGAACAAAGGACTCTAGGGAGTGGGCGTTTTTCCCGCAAATTCGCACAGGTCGGCAATGGGGCAGACGGGGCAATCCGGCTTGCGCGCCTTGCAGATATAGCGGCCGTGCAGGATGAGCCAATGGTGGGCGTGAAACATGTATTCGTCCGGCACGATGGCGAGCAGGCCCCGCTCGACCGCTTCCGGCGTGGCGCCGCGCGCCAGCGGAATGCGGTTGGAGACCCGGAACAAATGGGTGTCGACGGCTATGGTCTTTTCGCCAAAGGCCACGTTCAGCACAACATTGGCGGTCTTGCGGCCGACGCCGGGCAGGCTCTCCAACGCCTCGCGGTTGCGCGGAACCTCGCCGCCATAATCCTCGATCAACCGGCGCGACAACGCGACCACATTCTTGGCCTTGTTGCGGAACAGGCCGATGGTCCTGATCTGCTCGCGCACCCCCTCCTCGCCCAGGGCCAGCATTTGCGCCGGCGTGGAGGCGATGGCGAACAGGCCCTTTGTGGCGCGGTTGACGCCGGCGTCCGTGGCCTGCGCGGAAAGCACCACGGCGACGAGCAGGGTGAAGGGATTGCTATAGTCCAGCTCGCTCTCGGGATGCGGATTGCGCGCGGCCAGACGGGCGAAAATTTCGTGAATGCGCGCCGGATCGACGGCGCCTTTCCGGCCCTTCGCGGGTTTCTTTTTCACCGCCGCGCTTTTGCCAGCCGGCGCGCGCGATCCGCTTTTGGCGGGAGAGGTTTTTGCTTTCATCATGCTGGAACTTAAGCGCATCGAGCGCGAGGCGACAAGCTGAAGGGACGAGAATGGACCGACGCGTGTATGAGGGCGAAGGCGCGAAAGACTTGCTGTTCGCGGCGCGCCTGCGCCCGAACCGCTCGCTGACGCGGCGCGGCCGCCGCAGGGTTCTGGCCGTTCTCGGCGCCCTGCAGGCCTTCGCCGGCCTCGCCTTCGCGCTACACGGCGCCTGGCCCGCCGCCCTGTTCCTCGCCTTGACCTGGACGCTGGTCGCCATCGCCTTCGCGCGCCGCGCCCGCGCCGCCCGCGCTTATGAGGATGTCGAACTCAGCGCGCTGGAGCTGCATTACGTGCGCGTCGGCCCGACGGGACGGCGGCGCGACTGGCGCTTCAATCCGCTCTGGGTCAGGCTTGCCGTCGCGCGCCATTCCGAATTCGGCGTCGAACGGATCGACCTGTTCTCGCGCCGAACGCGCGTGGAGATCGGGGCCATTCTGGGCCGCGCGGAAAAGACCCGCCTCGCCGAGGATCTGGCGCCGGCTCTCGCGCGGGCGCGGCGAGGCCCGCGTTTCGATCGCGTCTCCGAAATGAAAAAAGATCCCGAAATGAAAAAGGACCGCCTTGATTAAAGCGGTCCAAGTCTCAGGGAGGAAGCGCCTGCTTGCGCCGACGCATGTGACGGTGACGTCACAAATGAAAATCTAACGCCATTTCGCGCCGGCCTTATTGATTTGGCGCAAATCCCACGCGCGCGCGGGCGCTACAATCTGTCGCAGGCGGGCCGCGGGATCGGTCAGCAGCTTTTTTCGCGTTCGAGCAGGCGGCGCTTGCGCTCCAGCCCCCAGCGATAGCCCGACAGGGTGCCGTTGCTGCGCAGGATGCGATGGCAGGGAATGGCGATGGCCAGGATATTGGCCGCGCAGGCGCCGGCCACCGCCCGCAGCGCCGAAGGCGCGCCGATCCGCCGCGCGATTTCGGCATAGCTCGCGGTCTCGCCCGGCGGAACCGCCTGCACCGCCGACCAGACCCGACGCTGGAAATCCGTGCCGTCGATCGCCAAAGTCGGCGCGAACGGCGCCCAAGGACGATCCGCGAGACCGACCGCCGCCGTCAGCTCACGCGCCAGCGCCTGGTCTTTGCGCGTCAGATCGGCGCCGGGGAAAATCTCGCCAAGCTCGCGCCGCAGCCGCTCCGGGCTGTCGCCGAGCAGGATCGCGCAGACGCCGGCCGGACGCCGCGCCACCAGAACCGCGCCAAGCGTGGAGGGGCCGACCGCATAAGCGATCTCATCGTGACTTCCCTCGCCAAAGACCTGTGCCGGATCCATGCCTCTTGTCCGATCGGCTTGCCGAGAAA
>NZ_JAYSBG010000249.1:0-5310 GCF_041915505.1 Rhodoblastus sp.
CCGCTCGTCCGCAAGGTTTTTCCGCATCGCTCCCGCGCTGGGCCGGGCGCGGCCGCCCCGTCCGCCGCCGCTTCCGCGCGCATAATGACGATGGCGCGCTGGTTTCCTTCCTGCGCCTTCCGGGCCTCGGCTCCGCTTTGGCGATCGGCTTTCTCGGCGGGATTCTCTATCTCGGCGCCGCGGCAGGCGGGCAATATGCCGATTTCGTCCATGAATTCGGCCGCCCGGTCGATCTCGCCTCGCGCGCGCTGGGCTTCGGCGTCGATTCCGTGACCATCGCCGGCGTGGCCGAATTGAGCGAGAAGCAAATTCTCAACGCGGCCGGCGTCGACGCCAAGCAATCCTTGATGTTCCTCGATGTGGACGAGATGCGGCGCAAGCTGCTGACGATTCCGCTGGTCAAGAATGTCAGCGTGCGCAAGCTGTTCCCCGATCGCCTGCTGATCGAGGTGGTCGAGCGCCGCCCCTATGGCCTCTGGCAGAAGGACGGCGCGGTCTCGATCGTCGCCGCCGATGGCGCGCCGATCGACGCCTTGCGCGACGCGAAATTCGAATCCCTGCCTTTCGTGGTCGGGGAGGGCGCCAATGAGCGCATCGACGATTATGTCGCCTTGCTGAACGCGGCGGGCCCCGACCTTCGCGGCAAGGTGCGGGCCGGCATTCTGGTGTCGCGGCGCCGCTGGACGCTGAAAATGAGCAATGGCGTCGAGGTCATGCTGCCCGAAATTGACCCGAAAGCCGCCATCGCCACGCTGGCGCGGCTCGAACAGGAGGGCCGCGTGCTGGAGAAGGACGTGGTGTCGCTCGATCTGCGCGTTCCCGGCAAGCTTTACGTCCGGCTGACGGAAGACGCCGCCGCCGCGCGCGAGGCCACGAAGCAACGCGGCAAGGGAGCGCGCTCATGATCGCTTCCGTCCATCTGCCACGCATCAAGCCGATTTCGACCCGGAAAAGCTCGACTCTCTGCGTGCTCGACGTCGGCGCCTCCAAGGTCGTCTGCCTGATCGCCAAGCTGATCCCGGCCGAGCCGTCGGACCTGTTGCGCGGCCGCACCCATCGCACCCGCATTCTCGGCATCGGCCACCAGCGGTCGCGCGGCATCAAGGGCGGCGTGGTCATTGACATGGACGAGGCCGAGGCCGCGGTGCGCCTCGCGGTGGACGCCGCCGAGCGCATGGCCAAGGTTCAGGTCGAGAGCGTGATCGTCGCCAATCACGGCGGCCGGCTCAGCTCGGCTTATTATCGCGCCAGTGTGCCGCTGGTGAATGGCGTCGCCGAAAGCGACATTTTCCGCGTGCTGGAGGCGACCAGCCTGCGCACGGCGCAGCCCGGCCGCGCCATCCTGCACAGCCTGCCGACCGGCTTCGCGCTCGACGGCGCCAATGGCATCCGCGATCCCAAGGGCATGATGGGCGAAACGCTCGGCGCCGACCTGCATGTGGTCAGCGCCGACGCCGCCGCGCTCAGCAATCTGCTGCTCGCCATCGAACGCTGCCATCTCTCCATCGAGGCCGTGGTCGCCACGCCTTACGCTTCGGGCCTCGCCGTCCTCGTCGATGACGAAGCCGTGCTCGGCGCGACCGTGCTCGATCTCGGCGGCGGGTCGGTCGGCATGGGCGTGTTCCGCGACGGGCGCCTCGTCCACGGCGACGCCATCGCGGTCGGCGGCAAACATGTCACGATGGATATCGCGCGCGGCCTCAATGCGCGGCTCGCCGACGCCGAGCGGCTCAAGACGCTCTATGGCAGCGCCATTTCCTCGCCCTCCGACGATCGCGAGAGTCTTTCGGTCGTTCAGGTCGGCGAAGAGGGCGAAAGCCCGATCCATATTCCGAAATCGCAGCTTTCGCGCATCATCCGGCCGCGTGTCGAGGAAATCCTCGAACTGGCGCGCGACCGCCTCAAGGCGGCGGGTTTCCCGCCGACCTCGGGCGGACGGATCGTCCTGACCGGCGGAACGAGCCAGCTCACCGGCCTGCCCGAGGCGGCGCGGCGCGTTCTCGGCGGGCAGATTCGCGTCGGGCGTCCGCTCGGCGTCCAGGGCATGCCCGAATCGGCGAAAAGCCCCGGCTTTTCGGCGGCGGTGGGCCTGCTGGTCTATCCGCAATTCTCCAATGTCGAATATTTCGAGCCTAGCCGTTCGCGGCCGGGCGGCGAGCTTCGGCCGCAGGGCTATTTCGGCCGCGTCGGCCGGTGGCTGAAGGAAAGTTTCTGAGCGTGAGTGTGGCGGCGGGATTCACCGGCGCAGCGAATGAGATTACAGAGTTCGAATAGCAAACAAGCGCGGGCTTGGCGCCCCAAGACAAGAGGCCAAACGATGACGATCAATCTGAAAGCGCCGGAACTGCGCGAACTCAAGCCCCGCATCATGGTGTGCGGCGTGGGCGGCGCAGGCGGCAACGCGGTCAATAACATGATCACCTCCGGGCTGGCGGGCGTCGATTTCATCGTCGCCAATACCGACGCCCAGGCGCTGACCAGCTCCAAGGCCGAGCGCATCATCCAGATGGGCCTGCAGGTCACCGAGGGCCTCGGCGCCGGCTCGCAGCCGGAAGTCGGCCGCGCTTCCGCCGAAGAGGCGATTGAGGAGATCCGCGATCACCTCATGGGCGCGCATATGTGCTTCGTCACCGCCGGCATGGGCGGCGGCACCGGCACCGGCGCCGCGCCGGTCATCGCCCGCACGGCCCGCGAAATGGGCATACTGACCGTCGGCGTCGTCACCAAGCCGTTCCAGTTTGAAGGCATGCGCCGCATGCGCATCGCCGATTCGGGCATCGAGGAACTGCACAAGTCGGTCGACACGCTGATCGTGATCCCGAACCAGAATCTGTTCCGCGTCGCCAATGAGAAGACCACCTTCGCCGACGCCTTCTCGATGGCCGACCAGGTGCTCTATTCCGGCGTCGCCTGCATCACCGACCTGATGGTGCGCGAAGGCCTGATCAATCTCGATTTCGCCGACGTCCGCGCCATCATGCGCGACATGGGCAAGGCGATGATGGGCACGGGCGAAGCCACCGGCGAGCGCCGCGCGATCCTCGCCGCGGAGGCTGCGATCGCCAATCCGCTGCTCGACGAAGTCTCGATGAAGGGCGCCAAGGGTCTGCTGATCTCGATCACCGGCGGCAACGACCTCACCCTTTATGAAGTCGACGAGGCCGCCAGCCGCATCCGCCAGGAAGTCGACGAGGACGCCAACATCATCCTCGGCGCGACCTTCGATGTGGGCCTGGAAGGCGTGATTCGCGTCTCCGTGGTCGCCACCGGCATCGACAAGCCGGCGGGCGTCGCCGACATGAACGACCAGCGTCTCGCCGAAGCCGCCGCCGAACGGCTGCGCGCCCAGGCGGCGGCCAATGCGGCTGCCCGCCAGGCGGAAGCCGCGCAGGCGGCGGTTCGCCCGGCCGCTCCACCGGCCGCCGAACCCTATTACGCGCCGGCGGCGCAGCAGGCCGCTCCGGCGCCCGCGCAGACCTATGCCCCGCAGCCGGCTCCGGCCTATGCCGCCCCGGCGGCGCAGGCTTACGCCGCGCCGGCCGCTCCCGCCGCTTATGCGCCGCAGCCCCGCGCCGCCGAGCAGGCCTATGCGCCGCATCATCCGGACGTCCAGATCAAGCCCGTCGCTCCGCCGCCCGCGCTCTATCAGGAGGCGGCCCCCGCGCCGGCGCGCCGCATCGAGGCCCCGGCGCCGCAGGCCCCCTTCGTTCCGCCGGAGGCGGAGCAGCCGGTTCGCGCGCCGCGCATGCCGCGTATCGACGAACTGCCGGTGCCCGGGCAGAACCTGATGCGCGCCGCGCAGCAGGGCGCGGCCGCTCCGGCGCCGGAAACCCGCCGCCGCGTCGGCCTGCTCGAGCGCCTCGCCACCTTCGGCATGAGCCGGGCCGAGGAGCAGCACGGCGCTTACGCCGCGCCGCAGATCGCCCAGGCTCCGGCGCATGTGGCCCCGCAGGTCGCTCAGGCTCCGCAGCAGCACGTCCAGGCGCCGCAGCACGTCCAAGCGCCGCAGCACGTCCAAGCGCCGCAGCACGTCCAAGCGCCGCAGCACGTCCAAGCGCCGCAGCACGTCCAAGCGCCGCAGCACCTGCAAGCGCCGCAGCATGCTCAAGCGCCGCAGCAGGTCGCCTATGCTCCGCGCCCGGCCCAGGCTCCGCAGGGTCATCCGCAGGGCCAGCCTTCGCCGGTCCATGCCGAATACGCCAAGCGCCCGCAGCCGCCGCGTCCGGCCGCCGCGATCGACGCCCATGGCCGCGGCTATCCGCGCGCCGAGGACGACCATCTGGAAATTCCGGCCTTCCTGCGCCGGCAATCCAGCTGACAAAACGTCTTCCGGAAGGCGACAAAAGCAAAAACCCGCCGAAAGGCGGGTTTTTTGTCGTCAAACGATATGGACTCAGGCTAAAAGCAAACGTTTGATTAAGGCGACTGGGACGAAAATGCGGTTAATTTGTAACAGGGCCGTAAGAAAGAGTGATTTGGTATATGGCGACGGTCGAGATAGTTTTCTGATGTGATGAATCGCTGAAAACGCGCCGAGCCCCTTCCGGTTCCGCGCTGGTTCAGAAAAGAGTTCGGCCCTTTCTCACGCGCCTGTTGGCCATCCCGCCGCGCTCCTGCGGCGAAACGATGGCGAGATTGCAACGATCCCGCTCCCACCGGGACGAGCAAACGGAAGAAGTATGAAACCTCGCTTTCAATCGACGCTCCGCGACCGCATCGTCCTGTCCGGAGGCATCGGGGTTCATTCCGGCAAGCCGGTTCGTCTCGTTCTCAATCCTGCGGCGGCCAACAGCGGCTTGGTGTTTCTGCGCAGCGGCCTGCCCAATGGCGGCAGCCGGCGCATCGAGGCCAACTGGTCCAAGGTCACCATGACTGAGCTCTGCACCGTCATTGGCGACGGCGCGCAGCATATGGTGGCGACCATCGAACATCTCGTGGCCGCCCTGCGCGGTCTGGGCGTGGACAATTGCCTCGTCGAAGTCGACGGACCGGAAGTGCCGATCATGGACGGCTCCGCCGCCGCCTTCGTCGAGGCGATCGACCGCGCCGGGATCGTCCAGCTCGAAGCCTCGCGCCGCTATCTCAAGGTTCTCAAGCCTGTCCGCGTCGAGCAGGGCAAGGCTTTCGCTGAACTTCGCCCTGCCGACAAGGGCTTCCGGCTCGACGTCGAAATCGATTTCCAAAGCGGCGCCATCGGCCGCCAGCGCAAGATCCTCGATCTTGAACCCACCGCCTTCCGCCGCGATCTCGCCCGCGCCCGCACCTTCGGCTTTCTTTCGGACGTCAAGCGCCTCGTCGCCGCCGGTTTCG
>NZ_JAYSBG010000250.1:0-5299 GCF_041915505.1 Rhodoblastus sp.
AGGCGGCGCCCTTCTGCAACAATTCGATGGAAATGCCGTCCGGCGTGCGGATGAAGGCCATATTGCCGTCGCGCGGCGGCCGGTTGATGGTCACGCCGGCGGCGGCGAGCTTGTCGCAGAAACCGTAGATATCGTCGACCTCATAAGCGAGATGGCCGAAATTGCGGCCGCCGGCATAGTCATGCTCGTCCCAGTTATAGGTCAGTTCGAGCACGGGCGCCTTTGTCGAGGCGGCCTCGGCGGCGTCGCCCGGCGCCGCCAGAAAGACCAAGGTGAAACGCCCCTTTTCGCTCTCCATCCGGCGGGTTTCGGTAAGTCCCATCTTGTTGACGAAAAAATCGAGCGTCGCGTCGAGATCGCCGACGCGGATCATGGTGTGAAGATAGCGCATGTCGCCCCTTTCCGGCCCGTCGCGGGCCGTCATCTCTCCATCGCGCGGCCTTTATAGACCAATCCGCGCCGATATGTGTCTTATTACGGACCCGCCCCTGCGTTGCGAAAAGACGCGCCGATCTGCTATTGCATCGGCGCAAGGCAGGAGGACTTCCCTTGACCGACGACGCCGCCCTCAAGGAAAAGGTCGCCTTCAGCTCGATCATCGCCAGCGCCCTGCTCACGATCGGCAAATTGGCCGCGGGGCTGGCGTCCGGCTCGCTGGCGCTGCTGTCCGAAGGCGCCCATAACGCGCTCGACACGGGCGCCACCATCCTGACTTTTTTCGCCGTGCGCGAGGCCAACAAGCCCGCCGACGACCGCCATCATTACGGCCACGGCAAGTTCGAATCCCTGTCCGCCCTGGCGGAAACCGGCCTGCTCGCCGGCCTCGCCTGCTATGTGCTGGTCGCGGCGATCCGGCGGCTCTGGGAAGGGCCGGAGCCGGTCGACGCGAGCTGGCCGGTGTTCGCCGTGCTCGGCGTCTCGATCGCGGTGGACACGACCCGCTGGCTGACCCTGCGCGCCGTCGCCAAAAAGACCGGCAGCCATGCTTTGGCCGCCGACGCCATGCATTTCGCCAGCGACCTGGTCGGCACGGTCCTGGTGCTGATCGGCCTTATCGCCGACCGGTTCGGCTTCCATCAGGGCGACGCGCTGGCGGCGGTCGGCGTCGCCCTTTTCATCGCCTTCGCCGGCTATCATCTCGGCCGCCAGACCATCGAAACCCTGCTCGACACCGCGCCGGAAGGCCTCGCCGAAACCCTGCGCGCCGCGATCGAGAAAATCCCCGGCGTGGTGGCGGTGGAGGACGTGAAGCTGCGGGGCAACGGCCCCCATGTGCTGGGCGAGATCACCGTCGCTGTCTCGCGCACCCTGCCGGTCGAGCGCCTGATCGCGATCGAGCGCGCGGTCAACGCCAAGATCGCCGAAATCTCGCCGGAGACGCAGGCCAGCATCATCACCTCGCCGCGCGCGCTCAACGAGGAAACCATGACCGAGCGGATCATGATGGTCGCGGCGCGGCGCAAGCTCGCGGTGCATCATGTTATCGTGCAGCGTCTCGACGGCCGCGATTGCATCGCCTTCGATCTCGAAATCGACGGCGCCATGTCGCATGGCGCGGCCCATGACATCGCCACCGCGCTCGAAAATGACATCCGCGCCGAACTGGGCGCGAATATCGAAGTGGAGAGCCATATCGAGCCGCTGCAGGACCGCGCCCTGACGGGCCACGACGCCGATCCGGCCATTGTGACGAGCGTTTCCGACAACCTGCGCAAGCTCGCGGTCGAGGGCGGCGTGCTGCTGGGCGTGCATGACGTGCGCGCGCGTCAGACCGAACAGGGCCTCATCGTCAATTTCCACGCCACGGTTGACCCCGGCCTCTCGGTGACCGCGACCCATGACGCGATGGACCGGCTGGAGCGTTCGATCCGCGAACGCACGCCGGGCCTGCTGCGGATCGTCGGCCATGCAGAGCCGGTCAACGCGGCCTGAGGCGCGTGAAGCCCGGCGAAATCGCTCAGTAGCAATAACGCGGCGAGACGCGGACCCAGGCGCCGTCGCCGCGTTGGCGGAAGCAGCCGTCGCGATAGGCGTAATAATTGTTGCGCCGACGCTCGCCTTCCGAGGCGATCGCCGCGCCGAGCCCGGCCCCGACGACGGCGCCGACCACAGCGCCGGTGCCCCGGCCGATCGCGCCGCCGACAATGGCGCCGCCGACGCCGCCCAGCAGCGCGCCGCCCAAGGCGTCCTGCGCGGCGGCGTCATGAACGGGCGTCGCCAAAGCGAGCGTCAGCAGGGCGACGGATCCAAAGCGTCGAAACATGGCGAAGTCCTTTCTTTGTGAATAAAGCGGGATGTAAACAGGCTGTAGCGTTTTCAAGCGAAGTGGGCGCCGGTTCGCGTCAAGAAAACGCGTCAAAACAAAAACCTAGATCGTTTCATTGTTTCCATAAAACAATGAAACGATCTAGCGCAACAACGTGGCCTTGACCCACCATTCGGGATGGCCCTGCGCCACGGCCCGCGCCGCCGCGCCAGCCTGCCGGCAGGTTTCGAACAAGGCAAAACAGGTCGCGCCCGAGCCTGACATGCGCGCCAGCCGGCAGCCGCGCGCGCCCGAAAGCACCGCCAGCACATGACCGACCACCGGCGCCAGCACGCAGGCGGCGTCCTCCATGTCGTTGCGGCCTTTCTTCAGGGTGCGCAAAAGGCCTTCGAAATCCATGCCCGAGGCGATCGCGGGATGCGGTCCATAGCCATAGCTCTCGCCGGGTTTCAGGCCGAGCTTGTGAAAGACCGCCTTGGTCTCGACCGGCACGCGCGGATTGACCAGCACCGCGAAAAGAGGCGGCAGCGCGATGGCGGCGCCGAGCTTTTCCCCGACCCCGCCCATCATGCGCGCGCGCGGCGCAAGGCAGACCGGCACGTCGGCGCCCGTCAGCCGCGCGGCGGCGTAAAGGGCCGGATCGTCGGCGGCGAAACCGTTCGCGCGCGCCAGCAGACGCAAGGCCGCCGCCGCATCGGACGAGCCGCCGCCGATGCCCGCCGCGACCGGCAAGCGCTTGACCAGATGAAAGGCGCCCGTGCGCAAGCCGGGCTTTTCCGCGCGCAAAGCCCGCTCCGCCCGCGCCACCAGATTGTCGCCGCCGTCGCCCGCATCGACCGCCGTCGGGCCGGAAAGGGTCAGGTCGAAATAATCCGCCGGCGTGAAGGTCACGAAATCGCCGGCGCCGGCGAAGGCGACCAGGCTTTGCAATTCGTGATAGCCGTCCGGCCGGCGGCCTTCGATATGCAGGGTGAGATTGATCTTGGCCGGGGCGCGCGCGGAAAGAAGTTCTAGTTCTGTCATATGGCTTTCAATTCCGGCGCCGGCATGAATTCGGGATCGCCCTCGACGGTCGCGAACCGCCCGGCTTCCCAATCGGCGCGGGCGGCGTAAATGCGCTCGCGGTCCGAGGAGACGAAATTCCACCAGACGAAACGCGGTCCGTCCATGGCATCGCCGCCCAGCGCCGCGAGCCGACTCGGCTGCGTCGCGCGCAAGGCCGCCCGCGCGCCGGGTCGGATGACGACCAACTGACCAGCCGGGAACAGAACGCCCTCGATCTCGATTTCGCCGGAGACGATATAGACGGCGCGCTCGTCATGGCCGCCGCAGAGTTCATAGACCGCGCCGGCGTCCAGCACGACATCGGCCAGGAAACAGGTCGCGAAGGTTTTCACCGGCGCGCGCAGCCCGTGCAATGTTCCGATCGCCAGTCGCAGGCGCCAGCCCTCGCCGTCCAGCGTCGGCAACGCCTCGCGGGCGTGATGTTCGAAAGAGGGTTCGGTTTCCTCGAAGCGCTTCGGCAGGCCGAGCCAGAATTGCAATCCGTCCATGCGTCCACCGGTGGCGCGGAAGCCCTGCGGCGAACGCTCGGAATGAACGATGCCGCGTCCGGCCACCATCAGATTGACCGCGCCGGGCTGGATTTCCTGGGCGCTGCCGAGCGAATCGCGATGGAACAAAGCGCCGTCGAGCAGATAGGTCAGGGTGGCGAGGCCGATATGCGGATGCGGCCGCACGTCGATGCCGGCGCCCGCCGCGATATCCGCCGGCCCCATCTGGTCGAGAAAGACGAACGGCCCGACCGTGCGTTTTTTCGCCGACGGCAAGGCGCGGCGCACGCCAAAGCCGCCAATGTCGCGCGCCGCCGGGATGATGGCGAGTTCGACCGCGTCTGGAGCGGGCGCGCCCATGGCGTCACTCGACGTCCAGCGGGGCGACGCCTTTCGCGCCGCCATCGGGACCCTGAACGATCTTCTCGATCCGCGCCTCGGCGCTCTTCAGCAAGACCTCGCAATGTTTCTTGAGGATCTCGCCGCGCTCGTAAAGCGCGATCGACTTGTCGAGATCGACATTGCCCTTTTCGAGCGCGCTCACGATCTCCTCAAGCTCGCGCATGGCGGCCTCGAAACTCATTTTGGCGACGTCGTCGGATTGGCTCAATGTTCTGGTCCGTCCAATGATTGGGCGCCACTATGGACCCGGCTGCGCCCCGCGCGCAAGCTCAGCCCCGGATTCCGACCCTCAGGCCCGGCGCCGGGCGCTCCTGCAGGACCTCGCGGCGGAATCGAAACAAAGCCGCCGGACGCCCGCCGGTGGTGTGAGACAATTCGCCGGTCGGCTCGACGACCGCCGAGGCTTCGACCAGGCGGCGGAAATTCTGCTTGTGCAAATGACGGCCGGAAATGGCCTCGACCGTGGTCTGCAGCGCGGTGAGGGTGAAATTTTCCGGCATCAGCTCGAAGATCACCGGGCGATATTTCATCTTGGCCCGCAGCCGGCCCATGGCGGTGGCGAGAATGCGGCGGTGATCGGCCTGCATCGATTCGCCGAGCCGGGGGCGCTCGCCGAAACCCGGCGCCGGCTCGCGGCCGTCGCGCACGCTTTCCTCGACCAGACCGGCCTCATAGAGCAGCTCGTAACGGTCGAGCACGTTTTCCTCGTCGAAACGGTCGCCCTCCTCGCCGAACAATTGCCGCACGCGCTCGATGCGCGACAGCCCCCGGCGATGGGTCGATTCGCCGCCGCGCGCGATAAAGGCGCGCAGGCCCGGCATGATCGTCGCGTCGATCAGCGACGGACGGCCCTGGCGCCAATCCTCCCAGGGAAAGAAGCGATACCATTCGCGAAAGCCCGCGCCCGGCGCGGTGGCGACATCCTTGCCGCAGATACGGGTGAGCGCGAGATAGCCGACCGAGACGACATGGGGATCGCGGCTGTCGGCGCCGCTGTCGCGGCCGCGGTCGCCAAAAGTGTAGAGCTGTTCGACATAGCCGACCGGCACGCCGGTCTGTTCCGCGACCCAGGCGCGCA